>DATEIG010000201.1:0-4162 GCA_035279185.1 Mycobacterium sp. | reverse complement strand
GCCGCGGCACTGCGCCGGGCCACCGGTGTGCTCAGCGCCAGGCACGATCAGCAGCCCGTTCGGGTGCAAATCGACCCGTTGCACATAGGGTAGTTCGAGAATCCGGCACCGGAGCGCGACAGGAGGTGGCATGCGGCGAGTAATCGGATGGTCGATTACGTTGGCGCTCATTGCCTTTGGGCTCCTGTGGCCGCTGATGTTCACGGGCGGCCTCGAGGAGTCGCCCGCAGACGACCCCGTGGTGTTCAGCAATTTCACGGCTGACTTCCGGGTCAACGCCGACGGCAGCCTCGACGCGGTCGAGACCATCACCGCCGAGTTCCCGTCCGGCAGGCACGGGCTGTTCCAGTACTGGGACACCGCCAACCCGAACAACCCCTATATCCGGCAGGTTCCCGACATCGAGTCGGTGACGATCGACGGGGCGCCGGCGTCCTATCAGATGCTGTGGGAGAGCGGTAAACGCTTCCGGGTCGCCAAGATCGGCGACCCCGCCGAATACCTCTCGTTCGGCACGCACGTCTTCGAGGTCCGCTACTCGGTGCCCGGTGTCCTCGATTCGGGTACGACCGGCGCGGACAAGGCTTTCGCCGAATCCACCGGTGACCGGAACCCCGCGCAATCGGCGTTCTACTGGAACGTCATCGCCGGCTCCTGGAACAACAGGATCCAGCAGGCGGACATCACCGTCACCCTGCCTGCCGACGTGACCGGCGCGCAGTGTTCGGTCGGGTTCGGCGTCGGTGCGGCCTGCCGCGACCTCACGATCACCGGTAACACCGTCACGCTGTCGGCGAGCTATCTGGGCGCCCGCACGCCGGTGACCGTTCGCGCAGGCGTCGACGTGCCCACCCCGGAGCGTCAGGAGCTTCTCTGGCCGTACACATGGGACCGGGTCTTCGGACAATCCCTCGGCGGTATGGCGTGGATCCTGACGCTGACGGTGGCGGGCGCGCTGGGCGGATACCTGTGGTACCGCACGACCGTGGAACCGTCGCCCGGCTTTCCGCTGCAGTACGCACCGCCGCCGGGTCTCGGGCCGGTACAGACCGAATACATCCGCACCGAGGCGATTCCCAAGAACGCGCTGACGGCGACGCTCTTCTATCTCGCCGAACGCAAGATGATCTCGCTGCAGCAGGTCAACGACGAACACTGGCGGATCCGCGGGCTGGCCAAGCGAATCGACTGGGAGCGGATGGACCCCGTCAGCCGCACAGTGGGCCACGCTCTGAAGGTCAACGACCCGGGTGAGGAGTTCGAGGCGAAGAAGACCGTCAAGTCCGGCGAGAAGCTGAACAAAGCCAAGACCGATATCGCCAAGGCCGTCGAGGCATGGGCGTTCGACAGCGGTCTCATGGTCAAGCACAGGAAAGAACTGTGGGTGCGCACGGCCAATGTGCTGGCGCTGATGGCGGCCGTCTGCTGCTTCTTCCTGTGGTTCGGCATCCCTGTCACGGCGATCGGCCTGCCGTTTGCCGCGTTCTTCATCGTCACAGTCCGGTCCTGGATCGACGGTGTCGGAACCCGCCGCACCGCAGCGGGTCGCGAATTGTGGTCACAGGCCGGGGGTTTCCACCGCATGCTGGCCACCGAGTCGGCCGAGTCGCGGTTCGACTTCTCGGCTCGCAGGGATCTCTACACCGCCTATGTGCCGTTCGCCGTTGCGGCAGGTGCGGCCGCGCTCTGGGCCAAGAAGTATGAGACAACGATGGGTTCGCCTGCACCGCAACCGGACTGGCTCAATTCATCGTCGTCGACATCGGCCGGTTGGGGATTCTCCCACGGCTCCGGTGGTGCTGATTTCGACAGCTTCGACTCGGCGTTGTCCTCGTCGATCGGCGCCTACACCGCATCGCAGTCGGCGTCCTCGTCCGGCGGCGGCGCCAGCAGCAGTGGTGGCTTCAGCGGCGGCGGTGGCGGTGGCGGGGGCGGAGGAGGCGGCGGGTCATGGTGAGGCTCATGCTGATCGTCGTGCTCATCGTGGCCGTTCTGGTACTTGTTGGATTCGTGCTCGGCTACAACAAGATTCGCAGCGCCGACGTCCGTGTCGACGAGGCGTTGTCCGGCATCGATGTCGAGCTGACCCGACGCGCGTCCCTCATCCCGAGCCTCGTTCACACCGTGCAGACGTTCGCCGCCCACGAGAAGGCAGTCCTGGACCACGTCACCGACGCGCGCACCGCCCTGACGTCGGCGGCGTCGGGCACCTCCGTCGCACAGCGCAGCGCCGCGGAGCGGGAGTTCGACTCCGCGCTGGCGCCGGTGCTGGCACTGGGGCAGAGCTACCCGCAACTCAACTCGTCGAACAACTTCTTGAACCTGCAGGAGAACCTCGCCGACACCGAGTCCAAACTGGCTTTTGCGCGGCAGTACTACAACGATGCGGCCGCCAGCCTCAACCGGCTCCTGACCACCATCCCGTGGATGTTCGTCGCACCGATTTCCGGTGTCGCCGAACGCGAGTACTACCAGACACCGCGGTAGCCATGCGTATCGTCTTCGCGGGAACCCCCGAACCGGCACTGCCGTCACTGCGGCGGCTGATCGACTCGCCGCGTCACGACGTCGTCGCGGTGCTCACCCGCCCGGATGCCGTCGCCGGTCGCCGCGGCAAGCCTGCGCCGTCGCCCGTCGCCCAACTGGCCGCCGACAGCGGCATTCCCGTGCTTCGCCCGACCCGGCCGAACTCCGACGAGTTCGTCGCCGAACTGGCCGAACTCGCGCCGGAGGCATGCGCGGTCGTCGCCTACGGCGCGCTGCTTCGCGAAGGTCTTCTCGCCGTGCCCACGCACGGGTGGATCAACCTCCACTTCTCGCTGCTGCCCGCCTGGCGGGGCGCGGCGCCGGTGCAGGCAGCCATCGCGGCGGGAGACGAGGTCACCGGCGCGACGACGTTCCAGATCGAGCCCGCACTGGACTCCGGACCCGTGTACGGCGTCGTCACCGAGACGGTCCAGCCGACCGACACTGCGGGTGATCTGCTTGCCCGGCTGTCGGTTTCGGGTGCCGTGTTGCTGGAGACGACGCTCGACGGCATCGCTGACGGCCGTCTCACGCCGGTGCCGCAGCCGCCCGACGGCATCACCGTCGCGCCGAAGGTCACCGTCGACGACGCCCGGGTGCGGTGGGACCTGCCCGCCCACGTCGTCGAACGCCGGATCCGGGCGGTCACGCCGAATCCCGGCGCCTGGACCCTCGTCGGTGACACGCGGATCAAACTGGGTCCGGTGACCGTCGACACGTCAGACCCGTTGCCGCCGGGCGCCATCCGCGTCGACCGTAGCGGCGTTCGCGTCGGAACGGGCTCACAGCCCGTGCTGCTCGGCGTCGTCCAGCCGCCGGGCAAGAAGCAGATGGATGCGGCGGCGTGGGCGCGCGGCGCACGCCTCGACGACTCCACAACGGCGTCATGACGAAACCGCGCAGACCGCACCGCAAGCCGCTCGACCCCGCGCGCCGAGCAGCCTTCGACGTGCTGCGGGCGGTTTCGGAGCGCGACGCCTACGCCAACCTCGTGCTGCCTGCACTGCTGCGCGAGCGCGGCATCACCGGCCGTGACGCAGCGTTCGCGACGGAACTGGCCTACGGCGCATGCCGTACGCGCGGGCTTCTCGACGCGGTCATCGTCAAGGCGGCCGGGCGGCCGACGGACCGCATCGACGACGTCCTGCTCGATCTGCTTCGGCTCGGCACCTACCAGCTGCTGCGCACCCGGGTCGACGCCCACGCCGCGGTGTCCACCACCGTCGAGCAGGCTGGAATCGAATTCGATTCGGCCCGTGCGGGTTTCGTCAATGGTGTCTTGCGCACCATAGCGGGGCGCGACGCGCAGTCCTGGCTCGACGAACTCGCCCCGCCTGCCGACTCCGACCCCGTCGGCCACATGGCGTTCATGCATGCCCATCCTCGCTGGATCGCGCAGGCGTTCGCGGATGCGCTCGGCGCGCGGGCGGGTGAGCTCGACGCGCTGCTGACCGCCGACGACGACCGTCCGCTGGTTCACCTGGCCGCTCGCCCAGGCGTGCTGACCGCCGAGGATCTGGCCGCGTCGGTCGACGGAACGGTCGGCCGCTACTCGCCGTACGCGGTGTGCCTGTCCGGCGGAGACCCGGGACAGCTCGACGCGGTGCGCGACGGTGTCGCCCTCGTCCAGGACGAG
>DATEIG010000200.1:0-9495 GCA_035279185.1 Mycobacterium sp. | reverse complement strand
GCGATCAGCGTGAGGGCGACCGTGAGCACCGGCCGGACGCCGAAGCGGTCCATCAGCGCCGCCGCGAAGGGTGCCGTCAGGCCGAACAGCGTCATGTTGATCGACATCGCGAGCCCGACGGTGCCGTGCGACCAGCCGAACTCGTGATGCAGCGGCGTCATCATCACACCGGGAACCGAGCGGAAGCCCGCGGCGCCCAGGATGGCGACGAAGCTGACGGCGGCCACCACCCACGCCCAGTGGATTCGGCCGGTGGGCGTGCGTTTGTCGGCGGCGGCGAGCGTCACCTGATCACCGTGGCCGACGAGTGCCCCGGCCGACAGTGGCAAGAATGACACCAGTCGTCAAAAACATGCCAAAATGAGGTCGTGCACCGTGTGGTCGTTCTCCTGCTGCCGCCGGTCGTCGGGTTCGACGCGGCGATCGCGCCGACGCTGTTCTCCAGCGCCACCGACGCCGACGGCAACGCCCTCTACGAGGTCGTCACGTGTGCGTTGACCGAGGGGCCGGTCGCGGCGACGACGGGATTCGGTGTGGTTCCCGGTGCAGGGCCGGAGGCGTTGGCGACCGCCGACACCGTCGTCATCCCCGGCACGCGTTACCCGCCGGCCCGGGTCGACGGCACCCTGCCCGCCGACCTGTTAGCAGCGCTGGCCTCGATCCGTCCCGGCACCCGCCTGGTGTCGATCTGCACCGGCGCCTTCGTCCTCGCCGCAGCAGGCCTGCTCGACGGGCGACCCGCGACCACGCACTGGAAGTTCGCCGACGCGATGCGCCGCATGCGCCCGCAGGTTCGGGTCGACGAGAACGTGTTGTTCGTCGACGACGGTGACGTGCTGACGTCGGCGGGGCTCGCCGCGGGAATCGACTTGTGCCTGCACATCATTCGGCGCGATCACGGCGCACAGACGGCCAACGCCGTGGCGCGCTACTGCGTGGTGCCGCCGTGGCGCGAGGGCGGGCAGGCGCAGTTCATCGACCGGACGGTGCCGGCACCGGACGACTATTCGACGGCGTCGACGCGCGAATGGGCGTTGCGGCATCTCGACGAGCAGTTGCCGGTGCAGCGACTGGCGGCGCACGCGAAGATGAGCGCGCGCACGTTCAACCGCCGTTTCCGCGAGGAGACCGGCGAGTCACCTGGTGCCTGGATTCGCAGCCGACGCGTCGACCGCGCCCGCGAACTGCTGGAGTATCGCGATCTGCCCGTCGACGAGGTGGCCAGGCTGTCGGGGCTCGGCAGCGGCGGCAATCTGCGCCACCATCTGCGTCGCGGGATGGGGATGTCCCCGTCGAGCTACCGCAAGGTGTACCAGGGCGCCTGACGACCGCCTGCGCCGAGATGTGCGCTTTTGCGTCACAACGTGAGTCCGGGCGTCGAGAATGACCGCATGGGTGAGCCGCTGATCGTCTCCATTCGCGGCCGCACGCCCGAGATGCACGCCGAGAGTTGGGTCGCACCCAACGCGACCCTCATCGGCCACGTGGTGCTCGCGGCCAGGGCCAGCGTCTGGTACGGCGCGACGCTGCGGGCCGAGGCCGAACCCGTCGAAATCGGCTTCGGCACGAACATCCAGGACGGCGTCACGATTCACGTCGACCCGGAGTTCCCCGTCACGGTCGGCGCGGGGGTGAGCGTCGGCCACAACGCGGTGCTGCACGGGTGCGAAATCGACGACGACGCGCTCATCGGCATGGGAGCGGTCATCCTCAACGGCGCCCACATCGGCCAGGGCTCGTTGATCGCGGCCGGAGCGCTGGTGCCGCAGGGCGTCGTGGTGCCCCCGCGATCGCTCGTGACCGGCGTGCCGGGGGCCGTGCGCCGCGACCTCAGCGATGCCGAGGTCGCCAACAACCGGCACAACGCACAGGTCTATCAACGGCTCATCGACCTGCATCGGGCGGCGCTCGCCGAGTGAGCCGGGTTCCGGTCAGCCGCCGTTGGGTAAATGGCTACCGTGAAATCAATGCGCACGCTCGTCACAGGAGCCACCGGCTACGTCGGCTCCCGACTCGTCACCGAACTGCTGTCCCAGGGCCACCATGTCGTGGCCACCTCGCGCAATGCCGATCGGCTCGCGGATTTCGGCTGGTGGGACCAGGTTTCGGCAGTCTCGCTCGACGCTCATGATCCGGCGTCCGCGCGGGCGGCGTTCGCCGAAGCGGGGCCGATCGACGTCGTCTACTACCTGGTGCACGGCATCGGCCAGCCCGACTTCCGCGAGGCCGACAACGCCGCGGCGACCAACGTCGCCGAGGCCGCCAAGGAGGCCGGCGTACGGCGCATCGTCTACCTCGGCGGGTTCGTGCCGGAGGACGGCGAGCTGTCCGAGCACCTGACCAGTCGTGCCGAAGTCGCCGAATCGTTGAGCATCGAAGGCGGGCCCGAGGTCGTGTGGCTCGGCGCGGCGATGATCATCGGGGCGGGCTCGACGTCGTTCGAGATGCTGCGCTACGTCGGAGACCGCTTTGTGCTGATTCCGTCGCCGGCCTGGATGGACAACCCGATGGACCCGATCTCGGTGAGGGACGTCCTGTACTACCTTGTCGCCGCTGCCGACCCCGACAAGGTCCCTGCGGGCGCCTACGACATCGCCGGGCAGGAGACGACGACGTATCGCGACCTGCTCGCCGCATACGGCCGCGCCACCGGCAAGCGGCGGGCTAGTGTGCCGATTCGTGGCGTGGATACGGGCCTGGTGTCGATGGTGACCGCGGTCGTGCTGCCGGTGCCCGGCGGGCTGGCCGCCGATCTCGTTGAGTCGCTTGATCATCCGATGAGGGCCTCCGACGGCCTCCGCGAACTGGTTGCCGACCCGCCCGGTGGGCTCCTCACGATCGACGATGCCATCAAGCGGTCGCTGTCGAACGGACGGGCGAGGCCGGTGAACGAGCTGACCGACCCGCACCACCTCGCCGACACCGACCCCGTATGGGCAGGCGGCGACGCGCGGCGCATCCGGCAGGTCGCCAAGGCGGTCACACCGCCGATCGCCCGACCAGCCCTGGGCCTCATCAACGCGGTACCGGGACCCGTCGCCGCAGCGTTGCGGACGGGGCTCGACAGTCTCATCAACCTCATACCGAAAGAACATCCGGCATGACAGAGCCGACCACCGGCGAAAGCCCGTTGCCCCGTGAGCCCTTCGTCAAGCAGGTGCGGGACAACCTGACGCGCGTCGCGGTGCCCTATCACGAACCACCGGCACTGATTCGGCGACGGCGCATCATCGTCGCCGTCATCGTGGTGGTCGGCGCAGCGCTTCTCGGCTACTCACTCGGCCGCAAGCCCGGCGACGACTCGTTCTACGGGCTGACCCTTGCTCTGGCGGGAGTCTGGGTGCTCGGGGCGTTGCTCGCGCGTCCGATCCATCTCGGGCACGTGCGGTTCTTCGGGCGCAATCAGCGACCCGTCATCAGCGGCACGGTCGTCGGACTTGTGCTCGGCGGGATCTTCATCCTCGGCGGCTTCATCGCGCGCGAGTTCCCGGCGCTGCGGGACTACGCCGCCCAGGTGCTGGAGTTCGCCACCCAGGGCAGCTTGCCGCTGGTCGTCTTCATCACGGTGATCAACGGGCTCGCCGAGGAGATCTTCTTTCGCGGCGCGCTGTACACGGCCCTCGAAAAACACCATCCGGCAATCATTTCCACGATCGTGTACGTGATCGTCATCGGCGTGTCCACGCTCAACCCGATGCTGACATTCGCCGCGCTGGTTCTCGGCGCCGTGTGCGCGTTCCTGCGCCGCGCGACCGGGGGAGTACTCGCACCGATCCTCACCCACATGGTGTGGGGGCTGATCATGGTGCTCGTACTCCCACCGATCTTCGGCGTCTGACGACGCCGGGGCGCCGATCTTCGGCGTCTAGCGCAACGGGTTGGCCAACTCGTCCTTGCGCATCCGCGCAGCGCGCATCGCGACGGCCGCGAACACCACCGGCGCGAGGCCGGCGACGAGAAAGATCGTCTCCATCGAGACGACCTTCGACAGCGGCCCGACGATCGCGAACGACACGGGCATGAAGGCCAGCGAGACGAAGAAGTCCAGGCTCGAGACCCGGCCGAGCATCTCAGTCGGCACCCGGCGCTGCAGCAGCGTGCCCCAGATGACCATGCCCGCACCGTCGGTGACGCCGATGACGAACGTCGCGACGGCCATCAACGGGAATGACGACGTGAAGCCGACGACGACCAGTGGAATGGAACCGAGGCCCCACATCGCCATCATCACCGACAGGTAGCGGCGCGGGAGCCTGCGCGCCGACACCGCGAGAGCGCCCAACGCGCTTCCCATCCCGAAGAACGCCAGGATGAAGCCGTACGACCGTGCGCCGTCATGGAACCGGTCGGAGGCGATGAAAGGCAGCAACACCTCGATGGGGCCCAGCACCACCAGGACGAACATGCTCGCGAACAGCAGCGTCCACAGCAGCCACGGAGTCCGCAGCATGAAGCGGAACCCGTCGCGCATGTCGCGCAGCACGTGCGGGGGTTCGTGATCGGCCTCTGCGACAAAGGCTCTCGTCGCCGGCCTGGTTGCCACCAGCAGCACCAGTCCGATCGCGAACAGAACCGCCACGGTGGTGGCGCCGAGGGCGGGGAACGTCGCACCCACCACGAGCCCGGCGACCGCGGGCCCGACAGCGCGCTGAAACACCGGGCGTACAACGCCTTCGACGCCGTTGGCAGCCAACAGTTGGTCGGCGGGCAGGATCCTGGGCAGGATCGCGCTGTAGGCCGGGAAGAAGAACGCCGCAGCGGCACCCATCGCCGCCGAGGCCACCGCGAGGTGCCAGACCTGCAGCGCGCCAACGAGTCCCAGCACCGCGATCGTCGACGATGCGAGCACGTTGACGGACTCGGTGGCGATGATGATCGCGCGCTGCTTGATGCGGTCGGCGGCGATTCCGCCGACCAGAACGAAGGCGACGAACGCCGCGCCCCAGCAGGTCGTCACGATCGACAGCGACACGGGATTGTTGTCGAGTTCGATCACCTGCAGCGCCAACACCACCGCGAACATGCCGTCGGCGAAGATCGACAGCGACACCGCGGCGATCAGCAGGCGGTACTCGCGTGAGCGGAACGGTGCGAGCACGCGCCATCGACCGGCGTCGGCCACCGGCTGCTGGATGTTGACGTGCGTGCTCACCATCAGATGGTCGCCGACCGGCGATCGCCGCGTCCACCGAATTTCTTTCGCCGAGATGGACGTTTTGGCGGAAATTACTCGAACAAATGCGCCCAATTGTTGGTTTGGGCGGGTGAGACGTCAGGTGTCGGTGAAGTGAGCCGCGCGCCGTTCCTGGAAGGCCTTGATGCCTTCGCGGTAGTCGGTGCCGCGCAGCAGGGCGGCCTGCCCGGAATGTTCGCGTTCGAGCGCGGCCTCGAGTTCGGTCAGCGTCGTCGAATTGATCGCGTCCTTGGTCTTCGCCAGGGCGACGACGGGACCGCGGGCCAATTTCGCGACCACCGCGTCGACCTCCGCGTCGAGTTGATCGGCCGGGAACACGGCGGTCACCAGACCGGCATTGAACGCCTCGTCGGCATGAATCTTGTCCGCCAGCAACGCCATTCGCATCGCCCGGATCCGGCCGACAGCGGCTGCGACGAGCGCGGAAGCGCCGCCGTCGGGCATCAGGCCGATCTTGGTGAAGGCGAGCATGAAATAGCCCTTGTCCGAGGCGAGTACGACATCACACGCCAACGCCAGCGATGCGCCGACGCCCGCGGCCGGACCCTGCACGACCGCGACCACGGGCCGCGGCAGCGCCACGATGGATCGGATCGCCCGATTCGCGGCGTCCAACACCGTCAACCCGCCGGCCTTCTTGGCCTGGTCCTCTGCGCCGATGCCCGCACCTGAGCTGAAGCCGCGGCCGGCGCCCGCCAGGCGAACCACCTTGACCTGCGGGTCGGTCGCCGCACTGTCCAGCGCGTCGGCGATGCCGTTGAGCATCGTCGCGGTGAGCGAGTTGAGGCTGTCGGGGCGGTTGAGAGTCAACGACAGAACGCCGTCGCTGACGCTCACCTCGAGCCCGTCGACGCTCACATACGCTCCGGTACTGGAGTCGATAGTCATTGGTGAACCCTAGATCTGTTGGCCCGCGACTGGTCCACTTGGTTATACAAGTAAGCTATGTCGCGGTCAACTACGGGAGGCGGGTTCGGTAATGGCGGGACCACTGCAGGGTTTGCGAATCGTCGAACTGGCCGGCATCGGCCCCGGGCCGCACGCGGCGATGATCCTCGCCGATCTGGGCGCCGACGTGGTGCGCGTCGAGCGTCCCGGCGGGACCGGCGGAGTGCCGAAAGGCAGCCACGAGGCCATGAACCGCAACCGTCGTGCGGTGGCGGCCAACCTCAAGACCGACGAAGGCCGCGAGCAGGTACTCGCGCTGGTCGCCAAGGCCGACGTGCTGATCGAGGGCTATCGCCCCGGCGTCACCGAGCGGCTCGGCCTCGGCCCCGAGGACTGCGCGAAGGTCAACGAGCGGCTCGTCTACGCGCGGATGACCGGCTGGGGTCAGACCGGCCCGCGCAGCCAGCAGGCCGGCCACGACATCAACTACATCTCGCTCAACGGCCTGCTGCACTCGATCGGCCACAAGGACGGCAGGCCGGTCCCGCCGCTCAACCTCACCGGTGACTTCGGCGGCGGCTCGATGTTCCTCATCGTCGGCGTCCTCGCCGCGCTGTGGGAGCGGCAGACCTCCGGCAAGGGCCAGGTCGTCGACGCCGCGATGATCGACGGCTCCAACATCCTGATGGCGATGATGTGGGGCATGCGCGCCGGCGGGCTCTGGAACGACGAGCGCGGCACCAACATGCTCGACAGCGGCGCGCCCTACTACGACACCTACGAGTGCGCCGACGGCCGCTACATGTCGATCGGCTCGATAGAGCCGCAGTTCTACGCCGAACTGCTCAGGGGCCTTGGGCTCGACAGCGATGATCTGCCCGCGCAGCAGGACGTCAGCCGCTGGCCCGAGTTGCGGGCCCGCATCGCCGAGGTGTTCAAGTCGAAGGACCGCGACCACTGGGCCGACGTGTTCGCAGGGACCGACGCCTGCGCCACCCCTGTGCTGTCGTTCGCCGAGGTGCAGAACGAACCGCACATCACCGAACGCGACACCTTCTATCTCGACAACGACATCCTGCTGCCGTCGCCCGCGCCGCGGTTCTCCCGCAGCGTGCCGCCCACCCCGAAGCCGCTGGGCGAGCCCGGCACCGACATCGAAACTGTTCTGCGCGACTGGAATTAATGAGCGCGAGCAGACGCAAACTTCCCGCGACACGCCGTAAAAAGCGGGACTTTGCGTCTGCTCGCCAGGAAAAAGTGACAGGAAAGGAACGCACCAAGTGGAGATAAAAGACTCCGTAGCCGTCGTCACCGGAGGCGCCTCCGGTCTCGGCCTGGCCACCACCAAGCGGCTGCTCGACAGGGGCGCGTCGGTGGTCGTCATCGACCTCAGGGGTGAGGAGGCCGTCAAGGAACTCGGCGACCGCGCGCAGTTCGTCGAGACGAACGTGACCGACCCCGACGCGGTCAGCGCGGCGCTGGACGAGGCCGAGAAGATCGGCCCGCTGCGCATCAACGTCAACTGCGCGGGCATCGGCAACGCCATCAAGACGCTGAGCAAGGACGGCCCGTTCCCGCTCGACGGCTTCAAGAAGGTCATCGAGGTCAACCTGATCGGCACCTTCAACGTGCTGCGGCTGAGCGCCGAGCGCATCGCCAAGACCGAACCGATCAACGGCGAACGCGGCGTCATCATCAACACCGCATCGGTCGCGGCGTTCGAGGGCCAGATCGGCCAGGCCGCGTACTCGGCGTCCAAGGGCGGCGTCGTCGGCATGACACTGCCGATCGCCCGCGACCTGTCGCGCGAGTTCATCCGCGTCGTGACGATCGCGCCGGGTCTGTTCAAGACCCCGCTGCTGGGCTCGCTGCCCGAGGAGGCGCAGGCCTCGCTGGGCAAGCAGGTGCCGCACCCCGCCCGTCTCGGCGATCCCGACGAATACGGTGCGCTGGCCGTGCACATCGTCGAGAACCCGATGCTCAACGGTGAGGTGATCCGGCTCGACGGCGCTATCAGGATGGCGCCCCGATGAGCGCTTGCGCGAAGAGGAAAGGGCACAGATGACGATCAGGACGAAGTTCACTGAGGCGTTCGGGGTCGAGCATCCCGTCGTGCAGGGCGGTATGCAGTGGGTGGGTCGCGCGGAACTCGTTGCGGCCGTGGCGAATGCGGGTGCATTGGGTTTCATCACCGCGCTGACCCAGCCGACGCCCGCGGACTTGGCCAAAGAGATCGCGAAGTGCCGCGAACTGACCGACAAGCCGTTCGGCGTCAACCTGACGATCCTGCCGACGATCAATCCGCCGCCGTATGACGAGTACCGGCAGGTGATCGTCGACGCCGGCATCAAGATCGTCGAGACGGCGGGCTCCAACCCGGCGCCGCATCTGCCGATGTTCCACAAGAACGGCATCAAGGTGCTGCACAAGTGCACGTCGGTGCGGCACGCGGTCAAGGCGCAGAGCCTCGGTGTTGACGGCATCAGCATCGACGGCTTCGAATGCGCCGGGCATCCGGGCGAGGACGACATCCCGGGCCTGGTGCTGATCCCCGCCGCGGCGGCCAAAATCGACATACCGATGATCGCCTCGGGCGGCTTCGCTGACGGGCGCGGGCTGGTGGCGGCGCTGGCGCTGGGCGCCGACGGCATCAACATGGGTTCGCGATTCATGTGCACCGCCGAGTCGGCGATCCATCAGAAGGTCAAGGAAGCCATCGTCGCGGGCTCGGAGCTCGACACCGAGATGATCTTCCGCCCGCTGCGGAACACCGCGCGCGTCGCAAGCAACGCGGTGTCGCGCGAGGTGGTGCAGATCCTCAACAACGGCGGTCAGTTCGAGGATGTGAAAGACCTGGTCGCGGGTTCGCGCGGGGTCAAGGTCTACGAGATCGGCGACCTGGATGCCGGCATCTGGTCGGTGGGCACCGCGATGGGGCTGATCAACGACATCCCCACGTGCGACGAGTTGGTGTCGCGCATCGTGTCCGACGCCGAGGACATCATCATGGAGAAGTTGGCCGGCATGGTCGAGGATGCCGCGGAAGAGAACGTCGCCTGAGGCGACGGAATTGGTTTTGGAACAAACGAAGGATCAACGAGGGCCCCGCACGGGGCAAACTGTCTGACAGGTCAACGCGCTCGGTGTGAGCGCGTTGCCTCAGACTGCGTAGGGCAGCTGCTGGATGTCGTCGAGCTGCTCGGAGGTGTCGCCCTCGACGAGAACATCGCCGTGGTAGAGAGCCTCGAAGTCAACCTTGATGACATCAGCACTGGTGTCGTCGATCCACATGACACTGAGCGTATGGGTCACCTCTAAGGAATCTTTGAGTCACGATTCGGAAAATCGTGGCAATTCTTACCGCCGGGTAGGGTCTGTGGTTACCGGCGAGTAGCTGACCTGCGGTTACGCCG
>DATEIG010000199.1:0-5316 GCA_035279185.1 Mycobacterium sp. | reverse complement strand
TTCGGAGATCAGATTGTCGTTGCCCGCGCAGGATTCGAGGTCGCGCAGCATCACCATGAGGTTCTCGGCGAGCAACTCCTTCATGCCCTCGGGCACCGAGGACACGACGCCGACGCCGTCGATGCCCCCGTTTTGCACACCCTGCGCGCCGAGCGCTCTGGCCAGCGAGACGCACCGCGACTCGAGGTAGAGGATCGAGCACTTCTCGGCCGCGCCCATCAGCACCTCGGCGCCGCCGCCGCTCGTCACCCGCATCTTGAGGCCGCGGGAGGCGTACGCCGACGTGAGGATCGCCTTGGAGAACGGGGTGTCGTCGCCGTCGACGAACACCTGCTCGGTGCCGTAGAGCGCAATGGTCGCGGCGTAACTGGTCATACCCCGCAACCCCAGGCGCAGTTCGAGCGCCTCCTCGATCGAGCACTGCGCCATCGCCCCGGGCACCCCGACCTGGCTGCCGATCAGCAGCGCGATCGCGTTGGACGGCGCGTCGCCCAGCACCGGCACCGTCGTCTCGACCTCGCGGAAGCCGTACGCGACGGCGCTGGCGGCGTCGGCGGCGATCAACAGCGGATCGTCGAGCTGGTTGGTGACGTGCGCCTGGTTGCTCGGAGTCCTCCTTGCCCGCATCTTGCTCATCGCCATCTGCATCTCGACGGGGGTGAGCACCGCGATGACGCGGGCCAGCTTGGCCGGCGTCGTACCGCCGATGAGCCGGACGACGTCGGCACGTGGCACGTTGAGGTCGACGGTCATCCGCGCCAGTGCCGCGTCGTCGAGCGCCATCGCCTCGTCCGCCGCGTCGAGGTCGAGCCCGTATCGCGCGATGAACTCGTCGATGACGTCGAAGTCCTCGGCCGCCTTGCCGTCGAGCTCGACGACGACGCCGTCCCGCACCACGAGCGACGGTTCCGGGTCGTAGGGGCTGGCCATGGCGACCAGCCCCAACTCCGGGTTGGTGACGGAGAACCCGTCGAGGTTGACCGGCTTCGCGTCGAGGACGCGCATCCGCCCGAGGCCGAAATCGCTTTCACTCACCGGCGGACGACGCCTCTACTCCCGTACTTCGGTGTCGTCGTAGATGACCCGGCCGATCAGTTCGTACTTCGTCGGGTCGCGGAACTTGAAGTACAGCGCCATCGCACCGCCGAAGACGAACAGCCCGACCACGATCCACGGCGTCAGCTTGAACAGGATCGTGCCCGACGCGGCACCGGCCGCGGCCTCCTTGTGCTGCCAGAGCAGTAACACGACATAGAGCATGCCGATCCCGCCGAGCAGTGGCGCAAGGAACGTCTTGAACCAGTGGGCGCTCGACGGGTGCTCCTTGTGGAAGTGGAAGTACGCGATCACCGCGAACGCACACAGCGACTGCACGATCAGGATCGCCATGGTGCCGAGAATCGCCAGCAGCGTGTAGAGGTGCAGATAGGGATCCATGCCCGCGAAGAGGAAGGCGAGGATCAGGACCAGCGTGATACCGGTCTGCACGAGCGACGCGATGTGCGGTGAGCCGTGCGTGGGGTGCGTCCGCCCGATCGTGCTCTGCAGCCTCTTCGAAAGGCCTTCGCGGCCAAGGGCATACAGGTAGCGCGACGCGCAGTTGTGGAACGCCATGCCGCAGGCGAAGGAGCCGGTGCACAGCAGGATGTTGAACATCGTGACGGCCCATTCGCCGTAGTACTCGCGCACCGGGCCGAAGAAGATGTCGCCCGCGGTGTCGGCGTTCTGCGCCAGCTGAATCGCCTCCGACGGGCCCGTGCCCGCGATCGCCATCCAGGAGATGAACACGTAGAAGAGGCCGATTCCGACCACGCTCAGGATGGTCGCCCGTGGGATGATCTTCTTGGGGTTGCGCGACTCCTCGCCGTACATGGCGGTCGACTCGAATCCGACCCAGGACCAGAAGGCGAAGAACAGGCCGAGCCCGGCGCTGGCGCCGACGATGCCCTCCGCTGAGGTGAACGCACCGAGCGGGTTGAGGGTTTCGCCGATGGCCAGACCGTCGGGGCCGCCGCCGTGGATGAGGACTGCGACTCCACCGAGCGACAGCATGACGATCTCGGTGATCAGGAAGACGCCGAGCACCTTGGCCGCGATGTTGATGTCGTAGTACGCCAGCAGGGAGTTGGCCGCCATCATCAACAGGGCGGGGATGATCCAGTGCACGTTGAGCCCGAACAGTGACTCCATCAGGTTCTTGGCGAAGAACGAGAAGATGCCGATCAGCGAGCCTTCGAACACGACGTAGGCCATCGTGATGATCAGGCCGCTGGCCATGCCGACGACCCGGCCGAGCCCGTGGGCGATGTAGCCGTAGAACGCCCCCGTTGCCGTCAGGTGCTTGGCCATCGTGGCGTAGCCGACGGCGAACAGCGACAGCACGATGGTCGCGACCAGGTAGCCCGCGGGCGCGAACGAACCATTTCCGAAGCCGACGGCGATCGGAACGTTGCCGACCATTGCCGTGATGGGGGCCGCCGTGGCGACCGCCATGAACATCACGCCGACGATGCCGACGGCGTTCGGTTTCAGTCGATGGATCTCGCTCTGTTTCTCGTTTTCGTCGCGATTCAGTACCTGGTCGGTCATTATGGGCGGCCTCCGAGCGGTAGAAGGGCAGTCAGGTGTGGTGTACGCCACTGCGCGAACTCTAGGAGTTTGGCACTACCAAAAGATCACCGCAAGAGGAACGCGCAACCATTGACATAAATGGTCCATCCTTTTTAGGGTGAGGGCTGCCGCCAACTCCACATAAGGGGCACCGATGTTCGACTACGGCACGTTCTCGTTCGACTCCAAGGCCGAAGTGCTGGAACAGTCGAAGACGTTCTGGAACCCGGGCAAGACGCAGTTCTGGACTGACGAAGGCGTCGACCTGGTGATCGACCGACGCCAAGGCTACTACCTGTGGGACATGAGCGGCCGTCGCCTCATCGACATGCACCTCAACGGTGGCACATACAACCTGGGTCATCGCAATCCCGAAGTGGTGCAAGCGATCACAGAGGCCACCGAACTGTTCGACGTCGGCAACCACCACTTCCCGTCCGTCGCGCGCACCGCGCTGGCGCAACGGCTCGTCGAGTCAGCGCCCGCCTCGATCACCAAGGTCGCCTACGGGTCCGGCGGCGGCGAGGCCATCGACATCGCGATCAAGAGCGCGCGGCATGCCACCAAGCGCCGCAAGATCGTCTCGATCGTGAAGGCCTACCACGGCCACACCGGCCTTGCGGTGGCCTCCGGCGACGACCGTTTCGCCAAGATCTTCCTGTCCGACCGGCCCGACGAGTTCGTCCAGGTGCCGTTCGGCGACCTCACCGCGATGGAGCAGGCACTGTCCGCGGGGGACGTGGCCGCGGTGCTGATGGAGACCATTCCGGCGACCTACGGGTTCCCGCTTCCGCCGCCGGGCTACCTCGAGGCCGTCAAGGACCTCACCGTGAAGTACGGCTCCCTCTACATCGCCGACGAGGTGCAGACCGGGTTGATGCGCACCGGCGAAATGTGGGCGATCACCAAGCACGGCATCGAGCCCGACATCATCGTCACCGGCAAGGGCCTGTCGGGCGGCATGTACCCGATCACCGCCGCGATGCTCGGCGACCGGGCCGCGCAGTGGCTCGACGAGGACGGGTTCGCCCACATCTCGACGTTCGGCGGCGCCGAACTCGGCTGCGTCGCGGCGATCAAGACACTGGAGATCACCAGCCGTCCCGAGGTCCGCTCGACGGTGCACTACATCGCCGACCTGTTCGCCCACGGACTGCGCCGCATCCAGAGCGACAACCCCGACTGGTTCATCGGAATCCGGCAGAACGGGGTGGTGATCGGGCTGGAGTTCAACCACCCCGAGGGCGCGAAGTTCGTCATGCGCGAGCTCTACGAGAACGGCGTGTGGGCGATCTTCTCGACACTCGATCCCCGTGTGCTGCAGTTCAAGCCGGGCATCCTGGTGAGCCGTGATCTCTGCGAGGACGTGCTGGACCGGCTCGACGTCGCCGTGCGCTACGCGCGCAAGGCAGCAACCGAACGGAGAGCCTCATGACGACGGTCGCCCAGGCCGGCAACATGCTCGAACGCGCCCGGTGGGCGGCGCGTGCCTACGCCGACTACGACCAGGCCGCGGTCACCGCGATCGTCAACGCGGTCGCCGATGCGGGGTACGGGGCCGCCGAGCGGTTCGCCGAAGCCGCTGTCGCCGAGACGGAGATGGGCGTCGTCGAGCACAAAGTGCTCAAGAACCGCGCCTGCTCCCGCGGCCTGCTCGACTACTACCGCGACACCGATCTCGTCACGCCGCGCATCGACGCCGTCCGCAAGATCGTCGAGATACCGCGGCCCGCGGGCGTCGTGCTGGCGATCACGCCGACCACCAACCCGGTGGCCACGGTGTACTTCAAGGTGCTGCTGTCGCTGATGACCCGCAACGCGGTCGTGGTGGCGCCGCATCCGCGCGCCAAGCAGTGTTCGGCCGACGCCGCCCGCGTACTCGCCGAAGCCGCCGTGAACGCCGGAGCGCCCGACGGGATCGTCCAGGTCATCGAGGAGCCGTCCATCCCGCTGGTCGAGGCGTTGATGGCCGACGAGCGCACCGACGTCATCGTCGCGACCGGTGGCACCGGCGTGGTGCGCGCTGCGTACTCGTCGGGAAACCCCGCACTCGGCGTCGGGCCCGGCAACGTCCCGGTCTTCGTCGACGCCAGCGCGGACATCAACGCCGCCGCCCGCCGCATCGTCGACAGCAAGGCGTTCGACAACTCGGTGCTGTGCACCAACGAGTCCGTGCTGATCGTCGAGGAGTCGGTCGCCGAGAAGTTGCGCGGCGCGCTGGCCCGCAACGGCGCCCATGTGCTCGATGCCGAGGAGGCTGCGCGGTTGCGGGAGTTCATGTTCCCGTTCGGGAAGCTCAACACCGATGTGGTGGGCCGTGATGCGGCGTGGATCGCCGACAAGGCCGGTCTGCGCGTCACGCCGAAGACCCGGGTGCTGGTCGCCCCGTTCGACCACGTGATCTCCGAGGAGCCACTGACCAACGAGAAGCTGTCGCCGGTGCTGGGGATGACGACCGTCGTCGACGCCGAACGCGGCATCCGGGCCGCGCAGGCGGTCGTGCGGATCGGCGGAGCGGGTCACTCGGCCGCGATCCACAGCGAGAACCCCTCGGTCATCGCGGATTTCGCGGCCGCGGTACCGGTGCTGAGAGTCTCGGTCAACGTCGGGAACAGCACCGGCAGTTCAGGTTTGGAGACGAATCTGGCGCCGTCGATGACGCTCGGAACCGGCTTCGTCGGCAGGAGCTCGCTCGGTGAGAATCTG
>DATEIG010000198.1:0-19434 GCA_035279185.1 Mycobacterium sp. | reverse complement strand
GCCCAGGTGTGCGGCGGCGTCCAGAAGAAGATGATCGCGAACATCACCAGTGCGGGCCAGCTGATGGTGCCCGTCACCGCCGACCAGCCGATCATCACCGGCATGCAGCCCGCCGCGCCGCCCCACACCACGTTCTGCGTTGTGCGGCGCTTGAGCAGCAGCGTGTAGACCAGCACGTAGAACGCGATCGTCGCCCCGGCCAGATGCGCCGACAGCATGTTGGTTGTCCACCACAGCCAGAAGAACGAGGCGACAGACAGCGCCAGCCCGAAGACCAGGGCGTGGCTGCGCGGCACGCTGTCCCGCGCGAGCGGACGGCGCTCGGTGCGCTTCATCTTCTTGTCGATGTCGGCGTCGGCCACGCAGTTCAGCGCGTTGGCGCCGGCAGCCGCGAGCAACCCGCCGACCAGCGTGTTCAGAATCAGCAGCGGATTCACAGCTCCGCGGTCGGCCAGCAGCATCGCGGGAATGGTGGTGACCAGCAGCAGTTCGATGACCCGCGGCTTGGTCAGCGCGAGATACCCCAGAAGCGCGGTGCGTGTCCGACTCGGCGACCCATCGAGCACGGGGCCTTGGCGAATGTCCACGCAGATAACTCCTCGAAAGGGCGCGCAGTGCGCCGCGTCTACTACAGACGATGGTAGACCGCGGGGTGGCCGAGAACCTAGCTGGGTCGACCCGATGAATGAACGGCCAATGATGCGCGACGCAGCCTGCGGCGATTGCCAACGCCGCACTAGGGTATGAGGTGCACAAGGGATGTCGATTTGAGGAGTCAACTGGTGACAACAGTCGAAGAGATCTCTGCCCTGACTCGCCCCAACCACCCGGACGATTGGGCTGACGTCGATTCGGAAGCCGTCGACACCGTTCGTGTGCTGGCCGCCGATGCGGTGCAGAAGGTCGGCAACGGCCACCCCGGCACGGCGATGAGCCTCGCCCCGCTGGCCTACACGCTGTTCCAGCGGCAGATGCGCCACGATCCCAGTGACGTGCACTGGCTGGGTCGCGACCGGTTCGTGCTGTCCTGCGGACACTCCAGCCTGACGCTGTACATCCAGCTCTATCTCGGCGGCTTCGGCCTCGAGCTGTCCGACATCGAGTCGCTGCGCACGTTCAAGAGCAAGACGCCCGGCCATCCGGAGTTCCGCCACACCAAGGGTGTGGAGATCACCACCGGCCCGCTCGGTCAGGGTCTCGCCTCGGCGGTCGGGATGGCGATGGCGTCGCGCTACGAGCGCGGGCTGTTCGATCCGGACACGCCGTGGGGCGAGAGTCCGTTCGATCACTACATCTATGTGATCGCCTCCGACGGCGACATCGAAGAGGGTGTCACCAGCGAGGCGTCGTCGCTGGCGGGCACCCAGCAGCTCGGCAACCTGATCGTCTTCTACGACCACAACCAGATCTCCATCGAGCACGACACCAACATCGCGCTGTCCGAGGACGTACCCGCCCGCTACCGCGCCTACGGGTGGCACGTGCAGGAGGTCGAGGGCGGCGAGAACGTCGTCGGCATCGAGCAGGCAATCGCCGAGGCCAAGAAGGTCACCGACAAGCCGTCGTTCATCTCGCTGCGGACGATCATCGGCTATCCGGCTCCGACGAAGATGAACACCGGTGGCGTGCACGGTTCTGCGCTCGGCGACGAGGAGGTGGCGGCCACCAAACGCGTCCTCGGCTTCGACCCCGACAAGACGTTCGAGGTGCGCGACGAAGTCATCGAGCACACCCGCAAGCTGGTGGCCCGCGGCCAGGAGGCGCACGAGAAGTGGCAGCCGCAGTTCGACGCGTGGGCCGAGCGCGAGCCCGAGCGCAAGAAGCTGCTCGACCGGTTGCTGGCCCAGGAGCTGCCCGACGGCTGGGATGCCGACATCACGAAGTGGGAGCCCGGCGACAAGGCGGTCGCCACCCGCGCGGCGTTCGGCCAGGTCCTCAACGACGTCGCGCCGAAACTTCCCGAATTGTGGGGTGGCTCAGCCGATCTCGCCGGCAGCAACAACACGACGATCAAAGGTGTGAACTCGTTCGGGCCGCCGTCGATCTCGACCGACGACTTCACCGCCGACTGGTATGGCCGCGTGCTGCACTTCGGCATTCGCGAACACGCGATGGGTTCGATCCTGTCGGGCATCGTCCTGCACGGCCCGACCCGCGCGTTCGGCGGCACGTTCCTGCAGTTCTCCGACTACATGCGTCCGGCGGTGCGGCTGGCGTCGCTGATGGACATCGACACCATCTACATCTGGACCCACGACTCGATCGGGCTGGGTGAGGACGGTCCGACGCACCAGCCGATCGAACACCTCGCCGCTCTGCGCGCCATTCCCAACCTGTCGGTGGTGCGTCCCGGCGACCCGAACGAGACCGCCTACGCGTGGCGCAGCATTCTCGCGCGGGGCAACGGCAGCGGTCCGGTCGGTTTCATCCTCACCCGCCAGGGGATTCCGGTGCTCGAGGGCACCGACGCCGACGGTGTGTCCAAGGGCGGCTACGTGCTCGGCGGCATCCCGGACGAACTGCCCGACGTCGTTCTGATCGGGACCGGCTCGGAACTCCAACTGGCCGTCGAGGCGCAGAAGTTGCTCGCCGAGAAGGACATCACGGCCACCGTGGTGTCGATGCCGTGCGTCGAGTGGTTCGAGTCCCAGCCCGCCGAATACCGCGACAAGGTGCTGCCGCCTGCGGTGTCGGCACGGGTGGCCGTCGAGGCAGCGGTCGCGCAGAGCTGGTACAAGCTCGTCGGCGACACCGGCGAGATCGTCTCGATCGAGCACTACGGCGAATCCGCCGACGACAAGACGTTGTTCCGTGAGTTCGGGTTCACCCCCGAAGCCGTTGTGGCGGCCGCGGAACGATCACTGGACAACTGATAGAGAGAAGGACAAGGCATGGCTCAGAACAAGAATCTCGCCGCGCTGTCCGCCGCGGGCGTATCCGTGTGGCTCGACGACCTGTCGCGCGAGCGGCTGCAGAGCGGGAACCTGCAGGAACTCATCGACACCAAATGTGTTGTGGGAGTGACCACCAACCCGTCGATCTTCCAGGCGGCCCTGTCGAAGGGCACCGCCTACGACGACCAGATCAAGGAGTTGGCCGAGCGCGGTGCTGACGTGGACGCCACGATCCGCACCGTCACCACCGACGACGTCCGCAACGCCTGCGATGTGCTGCGCCCGCAGTGGGAGGCCTCCGACGGTGTCGACGGCCGGGTGTCGATCGAGGTCGATCCGCGGCTCGCACATGAGGAAGAGAAGACGGTGCAGCAGGCGATCGAGCTGTGGAAGATCGTCGACCGGCCGAACCTGTTCATCAAGATCCCGGCGATGGAGGAAGGCATCCCCGCGATCACATCGGTTCTCGCCGAAGGCATCTCGGTCAACGTGACGCTGATCTTCTCCGTCGAACGACACCGCGCGGTGATGGACGCCTACCTCGCCGGACTCGAGGGCGCCAAGAAGGCGGGCCACGACGTGTCCAAGATCCATTCCGTCGCGTCGTTCTTCGTGTCCCGCGTCGACACCGAGATCGACAAGCGGCTGGAGGAGATCGGCTCGGACGAGGCGCTCGCGCTGCGTGGACAGGCCGGCGTGGCGAATGCCCGGTTGGCCTATGCGGCCTACGAAGAGGTGTTCGTCGGCGGCGACCGCTTCGAGGCGCTCAAAGGGGACGGCGCACGGGTCCAGCGACCGTTGTGGGCGTCCACGGGCGTGAAGAACCCCGATTACTCGGACACCCTCTACGTCACCGAGCTCGTCGCGCCCAACACCGTGAACACGATGCCGGAGAAGACGCTCGACGCGGTCGCCGACCACGGTGTCATCAAAGGCGACACCGTCTCCGGCACAGCCGATGCCGCCCAGGAGGTCTTCGACAAGCTCGCCGCGGTCGGCATCGACCTGAAGGATGTCTTCCTCACCCTGGAGAACGAGGGCGTGGAGAAGTTCGAGAAGTCGTGGCAGGAACTGCTCGACGAGACGCAGACTCAGCTCGACGACAAGAAATGAGCGACGAAGACACATCCGTCGAGGTCTCCCCGTCGGATTGGCGTAACCCGCTGCGCGACAAGCGGGACAAGCGCATGCCCCGCATTCCGGGGCCGTGCGGGGTCGTCATCTTCGGTGTCACCGGCGACCTCGCCCGCAAGAAGCTGATGCCCGCGATCTATGACCTAGCCAACCGCGGACTGTTGCCCGCCAACTTCGCACTTGTCGGTTTCGCCAGGCGAGATTGGGCCGACGAGGACTTCGGCAAGCTCGTCTGCGATTCGGTCCGCGAGCACGCCCGTACGCCCTACCGCCAGGAGGTCTGGGACCGGCTGGCCGAGGGAATCCGGTTCGTGCAGGGCACATTCGACGATGAGAAGGCGTTCCAACGGCTTGCCGAG
This sequence comes from Mycobacterium sp., assembly GCA_035279185.1. Classification (GTDB taxonomy): domain Bacteria; phylum Actinomycetota; class Actinomycetes; order Mycobacteriales; family Mycobacteriaceae; genus Mycobacterium. Next base: position 15,047 of record DATEIG010000198.1, on the reverse strand, counting down.
ACGTTGGAGAAGCTCGACGCCGAACGCGGTACCGGTGGCAACCACGCCTTCTACCTGTCGATTCCGCCGAAGGCGTTCCAGATGGTGTGCGAGCAGCTGCAGAAGTCGGGTCTGGCCCGCCCGCAGCAGGGCCGTTGGAGCCGGGTGGTGATCGAGAAGCCGTTCGGTCACGACCTGGCAAGCGCGCAGGAACTGAACAACACCGTCAACAGCGTCTTCCCCGAGGAGTCGGTGTTCCGCATCGACCACTACCTCGGCAAGGAAACCGTTCAGAACATTCTCGCGTTGCGCTTCGCCAATGAGCTGTACGAGCCGGTGTGGAACAACAACTACATCGACAGCGTGCAGATCACCATGGCCGAGGACATCGGGCTCGGGGGCCGCGGCGGTTACTACGACGGTGTCGGCGCCGCGCGTGACGTCATCCAGAACCACCTGATCCAGCTGATGGCGCTCACCGCGATGGAAGAGCCGGTCAACTTCAGCCCGCACGAACTGCAGGCCGAGAAGATCAAGGTGCTGTCGGCGACCAGGCCGATGCAGCCGCTGGATGAGACGACGGCGCGCGGGCAGTACACAGCCGGGTGGCAGGGCAGCGAGAAGGTACCGGGACTGCTCGAAGAGGAAGGCTTCTCGAAGGATTCGAAGACCGAGACCTTCGCCGCGATCGCCCTCGAAATCGACACCAGGCGGTGGGCCGGGGTGCCGTTCTTCCTGCGAACGGGGAAACGGTTGGGGCGCAGGGTCACCGAGATCGCGCTCATCTTCAAGCGGGCTCCGCATCTGCCGTTCGACTCGACGATGACCGAAGAACTCGGCAAGAACGCGTTGGTGATCAGGGTGCAGCCCGACGAGGGCATCACCCTGCGGTTCGGCTCGAAGGTGCCCGGCAGCCAGATGGAAGTCCGCGACGTCAACATGGATTTCTCCTACGGCTCGGCGTTCGCCGAGGACTCCCCCGAGGCCTACGAGCGGCTGATCCTCGACATGCTGCTCGGGGAGCCGTCGTTGTTCCCGTTGAACCAGGAAGTCGAATTGTCCTGGAAGATCCTCGATCCCGTCCTCGATCACTGGGCCGAGCACGGCAAGCCGGATCCGTACGAGTCCGGCACATGGGGACCCGAGTCGGCGACCGAGATGCTGCGCCGCATGGGTCGTGAATGGAGGCGGCCATGATGCGCACGCGTGGGGGTACCGCCCAGGCGAAGCCGAGGGAGAGAGCACAACAGTGATCGTCAATCTACCCGGCACCACCACCAACGACGTCAACAAGAAGATCACCGGCCTCCGTGAGGAGGGCGGTGCGCTCACCCTGAGCCGGGTGCTGACGCTGGTGATCGCACTGGAGGGCGGCGACGGTCTCGAAGACGCGATCGAGGCGGCCAACTTCGCCAGCCGGGAGCACCCGTGTCGCGTCATCGTGGTGCTGCCCGGTGACCGGGACGCCGCCGAGCCCTCGCTGGATGCCGAGATCCGCGTCGGTGCGGACGCGGGCGCGGGCGAGGTCGTCGTGTTGCGGCTCAACGGCGAGCTCGCCGGGCATGCCAACAGCGTCGTGCTGCCGTTCCTCTTGCCCGACACCCCCGTGGTGGCGTGGTGGCCGGTGGACGCCCCTGCGGTTCCGGCAGAGGATCCGCTGGGCCAGTTGGCGATTCGCCGCATCACCAACGCGACCAACAGCAGCGATCCCCTTGCCGCCCTCAAGGGTTACGGGAAGAGCTACACCGCCGGCGACACCGACCTGGCGTGGAGCCGCATCACCTACTGGCGGGCACTGCTGGCGTCGGCACTCGACCAGGGACCGTTCGAACCGGTCGAGTCGGCCGTGGTGTCGGGGCTCAAGGACGAGCCCTCCCTCGACATCCTCGCCGGCTGGCTGGCCAGCCGAATCGACGGCACCGTGAAGCGCGCGGTCGGCGACCTGAAGGTCGAACTGCACCGCAAGAGCGAGACCGTGACCCTGAGCCGTCCACAGACCGGCGTGACCGCCACGCTGAGCCGCACCGGGAGGCCGGAGGCACTGATTCCATTGGCGCGCAGGGACGCCAAGGAGTGCCTGGCTGAGGACATGCGGCGACTCGACGCCGACGAGATCTACCGCGAGGCGCTCGCGGGCATAGACAAGGTGCAGTACGGGTGAGCGGGAACGTAGTCATCGAGAAGTACTCGGACAAGGCCGAACTCGTGACAGCGGTCGGTGACCGCCTCATCCGCGCCATCACCGACGCGATCACCGCGAGGGGCCAGGCGCTGATCGTGTTGACCGGCGGCGGCACGGGAATCGGGCTGCTCGAACACGTTCGGGACAACGGCGGTGCGATCGACTGGTCGAAGGTTCGGTTGTTCTTCGGCGACGAACGGTACGTGCCGGAGGATGATGACGAACGCAACGAGAAGCAGGCGCGCGAGGCACTGATCGACCACGTCGACATCCCGGCCGCCAACGTCCATGCGATGGCCGCCAGCGACGGTGAGTTCGGCGACGACATCGATGCCGCCGCAGTCGCATACGAGCATGTGCTTGCCGCCGTGGCCGAGGACGGCGCAGCCGTTCCGAGTTTCGACGTCCATCTTCTCGGGATGGGCGGCGAGGGACACGTCAACTCGCTGTTCCCGCACACCGCCGCCACCCGGGAGACCGCCCGCCAGGTGGTGGGCGTGACCGACTCCCCCAAGCCGCCGCCGAAGCGAATCACGCTGACGCTGCCCGCCGTTCAGCGCTCCCGCGAGGTGTGGCTGGTGGTGGCGGGCGCCGAGAAGGCCGACGCGGTCGCCGCCGCGGTGGGCGGTGCCGATCCCGACGACGTGCCCGCCGCGGGCGCGCGTGGCCTCGAGGCCACCGTGTGGCTGCTCGACGAGGACGCGGCGAGCAAGCTCTAACCGCCGTCGTCCCCCGCCGCGTCGGCATAGCCTGCGAGGTAGTCGTCGGCACCGCGTGACACGTCGGCGCTCGTAACGGCTTCGCGGGGATCACAGTGGCACTGTCTGCGCTGCATGCAGGTCAGACGCCCAGTCCGCCACGACGGTTCCGTGCTTGATTTAGTGCTCCTCTCGTCCGCCCAATATGGTCAAATACCCGTCATGGCAGACAAAGGCGTTACCAGAACGGGCGGTGCCCGCACCGGCCGCGAGCGGATCCAGAAGCTTGCGCAGGCGGCACTGAACGCCGACGTCACGGTCGACCAGGTCGACGCCATCCTCGCCGGACTCGGTGAGACCCTCGAGGACCTCAACAACTCCACCGGCAACCTCGACGCCACCCTCGAGCGGTTCAACGACACGATCAGCCGCATCAACGAGTTGGCGCCGCGGCTCAACGCCGTCGTGGACCGCCTCGAAGGAATCGTCGACCGCGTCGAACGCATCGTCGGTATCGGGGAAGCGGCGGTCGCGCCGCTGGCGGCCACCGAATCCGCCGTCCGCGGCGCGATCAGCGCGGTACGCCGCACAACCCGGCTCTAGTGCCGGGCGGGGTCGTCGAACCCTCACCGCCGGTCGCCGTCGGTGTCGGGCTGCCGTGGGATGTGCCCGTCGGCGACGCGGTTGCGGCGATCGCGGCGGCGCGGGCCCGCCACGGTGACACCTTCGCCGTCGAGAGCGGCGGCGACCGTTATCTGTTCACGTTCTCCCCCGTCGGCGTCGAATCGTTCTACGCGCTACCCGAAGAGGCGGCCAGCAAGGGTCTCGCCGACTACCTGATGCTGCGCCGCAAGCTGCCGGATGAGATCTTCACCGGCAGGCGCGTCCTTCCGACGTCCCTCTTCCGCCGCGACGACGTCGCGTCCTACCTCGCCAACCTGCACTGGGCGCTCGACCACACGGTGGCCGAACTCGGGCCGGACGGGTCCGTCGACCTGTTCGACCTCACCCGCAGGCTCGGGCACCGGATGGGGTTGGCCTCCTGGGCCGGACCCGGTTGTGCTGACGGAGCCGAATTCGAGCGGCTGGTAACCGCTTTCGATGTGCTGGACGGCTCCGACGCCTTTGTGCACCCCGACGCGATGGCCAGGGTCGCCGCCACGGACAAGCGGGCCGAGCGGGCCGCGTTGGACGAGGTCGTCGCGGTGGTGTCAGAAGCCTTGCGGCGGTTCGCTTCGCGCGATGAACCGGACACGACGCTGTTCGCCCGGATCGTCGACGCGTGGTCGTCGGAGCCGGAGCACGAACGCCGTCGCGGCATCGCCTTCGATGTCGCGCTGATCCATATCGCGTCGATGTCCAATCTGATGGCGGCACTCGGCTGGGCGCTGGTCGACCTGCTGGAGCATCCCACCGAATTGGCGGCGATCGTCGCGGGCGACACCGCGCTGGCGCAGCGTTGTGCACTGGAGACCACGCGAATGGCGCAGCGGTCGATCATGTCGCGCGCGGTGCTCACCCCGGTGGACTTCGACAGCGGCGATGTCACTTACCGGGTGCCCGCTGGGTGGACTATCGCGACGCTGCTGCCGCTGCTGAACACGACGGCCGCACCCGGGCTACAGGTGTGGGATCCGGCCCGCTGGAACCGGTATCGACTCGCCGACACGGACGCCTTGACCTCGCCGATGCTGGTGACGGCATTCGGACACGGGCGCCACAGCTGCCCGGCCCAACCGTTCTCCCTGGCCGCGATGACGACGGCGATGACGCGCCTGCTTGGCCACTATCGAATGACCCCGCGCTGGACGGCATATCCCCGGCCGGTACCCGCACAGATCGGCGGCGTGGCACGCACCGCCGACCGGTGTCCGGCGGATTACACGATCCGTTAGCCGCTGTTGCGCAGCGCGGTCGCGAGGCCGCTCATGGTCAGCAGGATTCCCCGCTGCACGAGTTCGTCGTCGTCACCGGAGCGGTAGCGCCGCAACAGCTCGACCTGCAGGTGGTTCAACGGCTCGAGGTACGGGAACCGGTTGAACACCGAGCGTGCGAGCGCCGGATTGTCGGCCAGCAGGTCGTCGTGTCCGGTGATGAGTCCGTGCATCCGGATCGTGCGTTCGTGCTCGGCGAGGACCTTGTCGAACACCCGCCGCCGAAGCTCCTCGTCATCCACCAACTCCGCATACCGCGCCGCCAGACCCATGTCCGACTTCGCCAGCACCTGAGCCATGTTCGACAGCACCGTGCGGAAGAACGGCCAGCGCCGGTACAGGTCCTGCAGGACCTCCAACCGTCCGTCCTCCTCGTTGATCCACTCCTCGAAGGCGGTCCCGGTGCCGTACCAGCCGGGCAGCATGACGCGCGACTGACTCCACGCCAAGACCCACGGGATCGCCCGGAGGTCGGAGATCGACGTGGTCGGCTTGCGTGACGTCGGCCTGCTGCCGATGTTCAGCGCGCCGATCTCGCCGACCGGCGTGGACGCCTTGAAGTAGTCCACGAAACCCGGTGTGTCGTGCACCAATTCGGCGTAGGCGCGGTGCGCGCGGGCGGCCAGGTCGTCGAGCACCTCATAGGCCGGACCGGCGTCCTCGCCGAGGCCCTCGACGTCGAGCAGCGACGCCTCGAGCGTGGCAGCGAGCAGGGTCTCGAGGTTGCGATGAGCGATGCGCGGCTCGGCGTACTTGGCGGCGATGATCTCACCCTGTTCGGTGAGGCGCAGCGAGCCGTTGACCGCGCCGGGGGGCTGCGCCAGGATCGCGTCGTAGCTCGGACCACCGCCCCGGCCGACGGTTCCGCCGCGACCGTGGAAGAGCCGCAACCGGATTCCGGCCTTGCGGGCAGCCTCGACCAGATCGAGCTCGGCCCGGTAGAGCGCCCAGTTGGCCGCCAGATAGCCGCCGTCCTTGTTCGAGTCCGAGTACCCGAGCATCACCTCGTGCGTGTCGCCGCGTGAGGTCACCAGTGACCGATACAGCGGAAGCTCCAGCGCCGCTTCCAGAATCGAGGCGCCGCGCTGCAGATCGTCGATGGTCTCGAACAACGGCACGATTCCGACCGGGCAGTACACGTCCGGTCCGGACGCGTCGAGGAGGCCGGCTTCCTTCAGCAGCACAGCCGCCTCGAGCATGTCCGACACCGACTGGCACATCGAGATGATGTAGTTCGGTACCGCGGGCGGGCCGAACACGTCGACGGCGCGCGCAGCGGCCGAGCAGATGTCGAGTTCCTTGCGCGCCAGCTCGGACAGTTCCGCGCCGTCGCCGATCAACGGCCTCCTGGTGCTGAGCTCGGCGACAAGCAGTTCCACGCGCTCCGCCTCGTCGAGCGACGCGTAGTCGGAATGCACGCCCGCCCACGCCAGCAGTTCGGCGACGACTTCGGCGTGCACGTCGGAGTTCTGCCGCATGTCCAGCCCCGACAGGTGAAACCCGAACGTGCGCACGGCTTCCCGGAGCCGCGCGAGGCGGTCGTCGGCCAGCACGGCGCTGCCGTTGGCGCGCAGCGAACTGTCGACGACATCGAGGTCGGCCAGCAGTTCGGCAGGCGTGTCGTAGCGGTCCAGGCCGAGGTCGAGCACGTGCTCGGGTTGGTCGTCGAGGATCTGCTGCGCGGTGGCGGTCAGCCTGGCGTGAATCACCCGCAACGCGCGCCGATACGGTTCGTCGGCGCGGGCCGGTTCATGGCAGGCGTCGGCCAGAACCGTCAGCTCGTCGCTGACCGTGACCAGGCGCGCCGACATCGACAGCTCCTCTTCGAGCGAGGTGATCTCGGTGAAGTAGTGGGCCAGCGCCGTGTACGCGGCACGCGACGACGCGAGCCGGACCACGTCGGCGGTGACGTTGGGGTTTCCGTCGCGGTCGCCACCGATCCACGAACCCGGTCGCAGGATCGGGGTTTCCAGCAGTCCGGCGTCGGGCCAGCGCGCCTGCAGAGCCGTTCGCACCTCCGCGTTGACCTTCGGAATGACCTCGAGAAACGCGGCCGGGTAGTAGCGCAGGCCGGTTTCGATCTCGTCCTGGATCTTCAACCGCGACAACCGGATCAGTGCCGTTTGCCACAGCGTCAGGATGTTGCGCCGCAACTCGGTTTCGATGTCGCGGCCGTCGGCCGTGTGGGTGTCGGCATGCAGACGCAGCCGCATGAGCTCGGTGATGCGGTGCTGGGTGTCGAACACCGTGCGCCGACGCGTCTCGGTCGGATGGGCGGTGATCACCGGCGACACCAACGCGTCTTTCAAGACCTCGGCCACGGCCGCGGAGTCGAGCCCGGTCGAGTCGAGCCGCGAGTAGGTCGCGGCGAGGGTGCTGTTCTGCGGGGGCTCACCGGCAGCGACGTGGATGGCGCGGCGCCGCTCGCGGTGGATGTCCTCGGCGACGTTCGCCAGCAGCGCGAAGTGGGTGAAGGCGCGGATCACGGGGATCGCCTTGTGCACGTCGATGCCGTCGAACATCCCGGCGAGTTCGGCGCGGTCTATCTCCGAGCGGCGGACCCGGAACGACTCCACGCGCGCCCGCTCGACGAGGTCGAAGACGTCCTCGCCGTTCTGCTCCCGGACGGTGTCCCCGAGAAGGGCGCCGAGCAGGCGGATGTCCTCCCGCATCGGCTCCGTGGCTTCGCGGCCGATCTTCGTGCGGTGCACGCTCCCGATCGGCGCGAGCGAGGTGTCGGTTCCGTCAGCCATCAGCCGATTATCGGCGAGAGACGGACACCCCGCAGACCGGGGCGACGCAGATCAGATCGCGGCGACGACGATCGTGAGCAGTATCACCAGGAACATCAGGATGAACGGAATCGCCACGATCGCAAGGGTGATGCCCACTCCGTTGTACTTCTGCGGTCCGACGCCGAGCGCTCCCGGACTGAACGACCACAGCGGCGCCTTGTATTCGAGTTCGGCGACCTGGCCGGGGCGCACATCGGCCGTGGCGTCAGCGCGACCCAGCTTCGACGGCAGGAAGTAGGGCACGTAGACGTGCACCTGATGCTGCCCCGGTCGGGCGGGAATGTGCGTGCGCCCCCACCCGGACACGGGCGCCTCCTGCCCGTCGACCGAGATCTTCGGCTTGAAGAAGAACAACATCCAGGCGAGCGGAAAGAACTGCGTGTTGACGACGATGCCCTCGCCCGCCTGTCCGTACGGGTTCGGTTGCCGGCCCGGGTATTGCGGGGCGGGGGGCTGGCCGTACTGCGGCGGCGGGGGCTGCCGGTGCTGCGGAGGCGGTTGCGGAGGGCCGGGACGGAATTGCTGCGGGGGCGGCGGCTGCGGGTACCGGTGCTGCGGCGGAGGCGGCGGCGGACGGTATTGCGGTGGCGGCGGAGGTTGATTGTGCCGGTACGGCTGGGGCCCCTGCGGAGTGTTCATGTGGCCTCCCGTGTGACGGGCCCATGCGGGCGCTACGTAACTGAATCACACAAGTTGCCGGGCCGCTCGATTGTGCGGCGAGCAGCGTCAGCCGTATTTGATCTGCAACGCGACCGCGATGATGCACACGATCCAGATGCCGGTGATGAAGTACGTCAGCCGGTCGAGGTTCTTCTCGACCACGGTCGAGCCGGACAGGCTGGACTGCACGCCGCCGCCGAACAGGGTCGACAGGCCGCCGCCCTTGGCGCGGTGCAGCAGTACGAGCAGGATCACCAGGACACTGGTGACCACCAGCGCGATCTGCAGGCCCAATTCCATGGCGGCCAGACTACAGGGAGGCCCTGATCAGGCGCGAATCGCCTGCGCCGCGCGCGTCACGGCAGCGGGCCGCCCGCAGCGATCGCCGACAGCGTCGCGAATTGCTCGCCGTCGAGCGACGCGCCCCCGACCAGCGCGCCGTCGACGTCCTCCTGGGCCACGATCTCGCCCACGTTCTTGGCGTTCACCGAGCCGCCGTACAGCACGCGGACCCCGGCGGCGAGCTGCGGGTTGGCCAGTTTGCCGAGCTCGTCACGGATGGCCTTGCAGACCTCCTGGGCGTCCGCGGCGCTCGCGACCCTGCCGGTGCCGATCGCCCACACCGGTTCGTAGGCGATGACCGACTGACCGATCTGCTCGGGCGACAACCCGGCCAGCGAGCCCCGCAGCATTTCGATGTTGTGCTCGACGTGGTTGCCCGCCTCCCGAACCTCGAGCTGCTCACCGATGCACACGATCGGGGTCAGGCCGTGCCTGAACGCCGCGGCGGCCTTCGCGGCCACCAGCGCGTCGTCCTCGGCGTGATAGGTGCGGCGCTCGGAGTGCCCCACGACCACGAAGGTGCATCCCAGCTTGGCCAGGAATGCACCGCTGATCTCGCCGGTGTAGGCGCCCGAATCGTGCTGGGAGACATCCTGTGCGCCGTAGGTCAACCGCAACTTGTCGCCGTCGACCAGGGTCTGCACGCTGCGCAGGTCGGTGAACGGCGGGATGACGGAGACGTCGACCTTGTCGAAATACTTGTCCGGCAACGAGAAGGCGATCTTCTGCACCAGCGCGATCGCTTCGAAGTGGTTGAGGTTCATCTTCCAGTTGCCGGCGATCAGCGGCTTGCGGCTCATACCAAACCTCTCAGGTGTTCAGGACTTCTATGCCGGGGAGCGTCTTGCCCTCAAGGTATTCCAGAGAGGCCCCGCCGCCGGTCGAAATGTGAGAGAAGCCGTCCTCGGAAAGGCCAAGCTGGCGTACCGCGGCGGCCGAGTCGCCGCCACCGACGACGCTGAACGCGCCCTTTTCGGTCGCGCCGATGATGGCCTCGGCCACGCCCCTGGTGCCTTCGGCGAAGGCCGGGAACTCGAAGACTCCCATCGGGCCGTTCCAGAAGATCGTCTTCGCGTTCGACAGCAGGTTGGCGAACCGCCTCACCGAGCCGGGTCCGATGTCGAGGCCCATCTTGCCGTCGGGGATCTGGTCCGCGGGTACGCGTTCGGGCGGGGAGTCCGCTGCGAACTTCTCGGCCACCACGATGTCGACGGGCAGATGGATCACGTCGCCGTAGTCCTCGAGCAGTTGGCGGCAGGTGTCGATCATGCCTTCTTCGAGTAGCGAGTTGCCCACCGAAGCCCCCTGTGAGGCAAGGAATGTGAAGCACATCCCGCCACCGATGACGAGGCTGTCGGCCTTGGTCGCGAGGTTCTCGATGACCGCCAGCTTGTCGGACACCTTGGAGCCGCCCAGCACCACCGCATACGGACGCTCCGTCGAACTGGTCAGCTGCTCGAGCACCGTGATCTCGGCAGCGACCAGCTTGCCCGCGTAGTGCGGCAGCAAGGTTGCGACGTCGTAGACGGAGGCCTGCTTGCGATGCACCACACCGAAGCCGTCGGAGACGAACGCGCCGGGCGAACCATCCGGGGCGGCGACGAGTTCGGCCAACTGCCTGGCCAGAGCCAGGCGTTCGCCGTCGTCCTTGCTGGTTTCCCGCGGGTCGAAACGGATGTTCTCCAGCAGCAGGATGTCGCCGTCGGTGAGCCCTTCGGCGCGGGCCAGGGCGTCGGTGCCCACGACATCACCCGCCAGCTGAACGTGGCGATCGAGCCGCTCCCCCAGCGCCTTGGCGACCGGCGCGAGCGAGAACTTCGGGTCGGGCCCGTCCTTCGGCCTGCCCAGGTGTGCGGTGACGACGACCTTCGCGCCCGCGTCCGACAGCGCCTTCAGCGTGGGCACCGAGGCGATGATCCGCCCGGGATCGGTGATGGTGCCATCATCGTCGAGCGGGACGTTGAGGTCCGAGCGGACCAGCACGCCCCGGCCCGAAACCCCTTCTGCCAGTAGATCGTCGAGGTTCTTGACGGCCATCGCGCTAGAGCGACTTGCCGACCAGCGCGACGAGGTCGACCAGCCGGTTGGAGTAGCCCCACTCGTTGTCGTACCAGGACACGGTCTTGGCCTGGTTGTCGATCACCTTCGTCAGCCCGGCGTCGAAGATCGAGCTGTGCGGGTCGGTGACGATGTCGCTGGACACGATCGGCGCGTCGTAGTACTTGAGGATGCCCTTGAGCGGACCGTCGGCGGCCGCCTTGAATGCGGCGTTGATCTCGTCCGCGGTGGCCGACTTGGACAGCTCCGCGGTCAGGTCGGTGCACGACCCCGTCGGGATCGGCACCCGCAGCGCGTAGCCGTCGAGTTTGCCCTTGAGTTCGGGCAGCACCAGACCGATGGCCTTGGCGGCGCCGGTGGAGGTCGGCACGATGTTCAGCGCGGCGGCGCGGGCGCGGCGAAGATCCTTGTGCGGGCCGTCCTGCAGGTTCTGGTCCTGGGTGTAGGCGTGCACGGTCGTCATCAGGCCCTTGACGATGCCGAACTCGTCGTTGAGCACCTTGGCCAGCGGGCCGAGGCAGTTCGTGGTGCACGACGCGTTGGAGATGATGTTCTGGCTGCCGTCGTACTTGTCGTCGTTGACGCCGAGCACGATCGTGATGTCCTCGTCGCTGGCCGGCGCGGAGATGATGACCTTCTTCGCCCCGGCGTCGAGGTGGCCCTGCGCCTTGGCGCGGGCGGTGAAGATGCCGGTCGACTCGACGACGACGTCGACACCGAGGTCGCCCCACGGCAGCGCGGCCGGGCCCTCTTTGACCTCGAGGGCCTTGATCTTGGTGCTGCCGATGACGATCGTGTCCTCGCCCTCGAGGCTGATGTCCTCGGGGTAGCGGCCCAAGATCGAGTCGAATTTCAGCAGGTGAGCCAGGCTGGCGTTGTCGGTCAGGTCGTTGACGGCGATGATCTCGACGTCGGTGCTCTTGCCCTCGGCCTTCTGCGCTGCCAGCGCCCGGAAGAAGTTGCGTCCGATGCGGCCGAAACCGTTAACGCCTACCCGGATGGTCACGTGAATCTCCCTCTTTCCGCCTGATTACCACCGTCCAGCGTAGTGGTGTGAGTGCGATCACGTGCAGGCTGGTCAGAGCATTCCGAGGCTCTGGTCGGCATACGGGTTGCCCAGCCATTTCCGCCGGATTCGCTGCAGCGTGCCGTCGTCCTCCAACTCTGCCTGGGCGACGGTGATCCTGGCGAGCAGGCCCTGGTCGTGCAGGCCGACCGCGATGGCGATGTTCTCGGTCGAGATGTTGCGCTGCACCACCTCGACTCCTGCGATCGGCTTGACCAGTTCGGTCAACACGGGCGCGAGCTTCATGAAGGCGTCGCATCCGCCCGTTGTGAGGTCGTCGAGCGCAGCCCGGATGCCGCCGTAGTCGTAGACCCGGACGCGGGCGGCCCTGCCGTCGGCGACGAGTTGCTCGGCGATCGGACCGCTGGTGTTGCCCTGCTGGACGCCGATGGTCAGGCCTTCGAGGTCGTCGACTGAATGCACATCCGGCAGTCGACGGGTATCGACGGCGAGCGATTGACCGGAGATGAGGTACGGCGGGACGAATGCGGCCTTGCGCTCCCGCTCGGCGGTGACGGTGGTGCCCGCGGCGACGCAGTCGAACGCGCCGTCGCTCAGTGCATCGAATATGCCGTTGAAGTCCGGGCCGTCGTAGGCAACGAATTCCACTGCGTCGCCGAGTTTTTCGGCCAGTGCGGTCATCAAGTCGACATCGAGGCCACCGTTGTCGGACATGGCGTTGAACGGTGGATCCGGGTATGCCGCGCCGACTCTCAGTGTCGCCATAGCTTCACGGTAGTGGTTGCCTCGAAATCTGCGCCAGGGTCGTGATCGCGCCGAGAAGGCAGCCGTAGCGCAGATTTCGGCACAACCGCATACTCCCCCCGCAAGGAATCAGGCGTCGTCGAGCAGATCGGGGGTGACGGCCGATTCGGTGTCGGGTATACCGTCCTGCTTGGCTTTACGGTCGGCCATCGACAGAAGCCGTCGAATGCGCCCTGCCACAGCGTCTTTCGTCATCACGGGGTCGGCGAGACGCCCCAGCTCCTCGAGCGAGGCCTGCCGGTGCTCGACGCGGAGCTTGCCCGCAGCCGCCAGGTGGTCGGGGACGGTGTCGCCGAGGATCTCCAGTGCTCGCTCGACCCGAGCCGCCGCCGCCACCGCTGCCCGTGCCGACCGCCGCAGGTTCGCGTCGTCGAAATTCGCGAGCCGGTTGGCGGTCGCGCGCACCTCGCGGCGCATCCGGCGCTCTTCCCACGTCAGCCTGGTGTCCTGGGCGCCCATGCGGGTCAGCAACGCGCCGATCGCCTCCCCGTCGCGCACGACGACCCGATCGGCGCCGCGCACCTCACGCGCCTTCGCGCTGACGCCGAGCCGTCGCGCCGCACCCACGAGCGCCAACGCCGCCTCGGGACCGGGGCAGCTCACCTCCAGGGCCGACGACCGGCCCGGCTCGGTCAACGAACCGTGGGCGAGAAAGGCACCGCGCCACGCCGCCTCCGCATCGGCGACACTGCCGCCGACGACCTGGGCGGGCAGCCCGCGGACCGGACGTCCGCGAAGGTCCAGCAGGCCCGTCTGGCGCGCGAGTGCCTCGCCGTCCTTCGCGACACGCACCACATACCGGGTGCTCTTGCGAATTCCACTGGCGGACAACACATGAACGACTGCGCTGTAGCCGTAGAGATCGAAGATGTCCTTGCGAAGCCTGCGCGCGATGATGCCCAGATCGACCTCGGCCTCGACCACGACACGACCCGACACGATGTGCAGACCCCCGGCGAACCGCAGCAACGATGCGACCTCGGCACGGCGCGCGCTGACCGAGTTGACAACGAGACGGCTCAACTCGTCCTTGACCTCGGCTGTCATCGCCACGGGTCGTCACCTCTCGGTCTGTCAACAATCCGGGCGGGTGCGGAAGCCGTCGGCTGGTGGAGAGTGCCGCCGGGCTCCGTCCCGCGCAGGCGGACCCCCTCCAACGCCGCGGCCAGTCTCGCCGGGTCATGTAAAGGTGTACCAGGTCTGGACACCTCAGCAAACTGAACTGCGGCACCCAATATCGTTGCTGTGCGGATCAGCTGCTCCCTCTCCCGCTCTGCGGGCACTTGTGACGCGTCGACGATGATCTCGTTGACGGCGAACCCCGGCGCATGCTGGGACAACACGTGAATGTGCCGCTCGACCGAGAACCCGGCCGTCTCCCCCGGCTCGGCGACCAGGTTGAGCACCAACGCGCGGCGGGCGGTGGTCGCCTTCAGCGCCGCGATCAACTCAGGCACCAGAACGTGAGGGATGACGCTGGTGAACCATGAGCCGGGACCGAGCACCACGAGGTCCGCGCTCATGATCGCGTCCACCGCCTGGCGGGTGGCCGGCGGATCGCTCGGTAGCAGCCGCACCCGCCGGACCTTGCCCGGTGTGGTGGCGATCGCCACCTGGCCGCGGATCACCCGGCTCATCCGCGGATCCGACTCCAGGCCTGCCACATCGGCCTCGATCTGCAACGCGATCGGGCACATCGGCAGCACGCGACCCTTGACCCCGAGCATCCTGCCCAGCTCGTCCAGTGCGGCAACGGGATCGGCGAGGACCTCGTTCAGACCGGCCATCAACAGGTTGCCGATCGGATGTCCGGCCAGCGCGCCGCTCCCGCCGAACCGGTGCTGCAGGATGGTCGCCCACAGCCGGCCGTGGGGGCTGTCGGATGCCAACGCCGCCAACGCCATTCGCAGATCACCCGGGGGCACCACGTCGTCGAGTTCGCTGCGTAGCCGCCCCGACGAGCCGCCGTCGTCGGCGACCGTGACCACGGCGGTGACGTGCGGGGTCAGCCTGCGGGCCGCCGAGAGGGTGGCGTAGAGCCCGTGGCCGCCGCCGAGTGCGACGATGCGGGAGCTCATTTGTCCTCCTCGCGTGCGGGGGAGCTCATTTGTCCTCCTCGCGTGCGGGGGAACTCATTCGCGGCCCAGATCCCGGTGCAGTACGCGCACCGTCAGCTGGTCACCGCCCTGCAAACGCCCGGCCAACGCCTCGGCCATCGCGACGCTTCGATGCTTACCCCCCGTGCATCCGATGGCCACGGTCATGTAGCGCTTGCCTTCCCGCCGATAGCCCTCGATCACGAGGTCCAGAAGCCGATGGTAGGTGTCGAGGAATTCCCCGGCACCCGGCTGCCCAAGCACATATTCGCGGACGGCGGGATGCTGCCCCGTGTGGCGCCGCAACTCGTCGACCCAGTGCGGGTTCGGCAGGAACCGCACATCCATCACGGTATCGGCGTCCATCGGCAGCCCGTACTTGTACCCGAACGACTCCACAGTGACGCTCGTGTAGGCCACGGTCTCGCCGCCGAAGGACCGCTCGATGCTCTCCCGCAGCGCAGGAACCGAC
>DATEIG010000197.1:0-3156 GCA_035279185.1 Mycobacterium sp. | reverse complement strand
GGTCTTCATTAAGTCAGTCGATTGATTTAGCGTGGTGCGGGTGAGCGGCCCGTCTCCCCTTCGCCAGGTCATCACCGGTGCCTCGATCGGCAACGCCGTCGAGTGGTACGACTTCGCGATATACGGCTTCCTCGCCACGTTCATCGCCGCGAACTTCTTCCCCGCGGGCGACGAGACGGCGGCGCTGCTGAACACGTTTGCGATCTTCGCGGCCGCGTTCGTGATGCGACCGCTCGGCGGCTTGGTATTCGGCCCGCTGGGTGACCGCATCGGCCGCCAGAAGGTGCTCGCGATCGTCATCGGGCTGATGGCGGTGGCGACGACGCTGATGGGCGTGCTGCCGACGTACGACGCGATCGGCGTCGCGGCGCCACTGCTGCTGCTGTTCCTGCGGTGTCTGCAGGGCTTCTCGGCGGGCGGTGAATACGGCGGCGGCGCTTGCTATCTCGCAGAGTTCGCCACCGATCGGCGACGTGGCCTGACCGTCACGTTCATCGCGTGGTCCGGGGTGGTCGGGTTCCTGTTGGGATCGGTGACGGTGACACTGCTGCAGACGCTGCTCGGTGACGCCGCCATGGATTCCTACGGGTGGCGCATCCCGTTCCTCATCGCCGGACCGCTGGGCCTCGTCGGGCTGTACATCCGGTTGCGGTTGACCGACACCCCCGCGTTCGAGGCACTGGCCGCCGCCGACGACGTCGCAGGCTCGCCACTGCGCGAAGCCGTGCGCACCGCGTGGCGGCCGATACTGCAGGTGATCGGCATCATGATCATGTTCAACGTCGGCTACTACGTCGTGTTCACCTATCTGCCAACCTATTTCATCAAGACACTGCAGTTCTCGAAGACGACGGCGTTCGCCTCGATCACGGTGGCCTGCGCGGTGGCGATCGTGCTGATCCTCCCGCTCGCGGCGCTGTCGGACCGGATCGGGCGCAGGCCGCTGCTCATCGCGGGCACACTGGCATTCGCCGTGTTCGCCTATCCCCTCTTCCTGCTGCTGAACACGGGATCGGTGGCCGCGGCCATCGCCGCGCACGCGCTGCTGGCCGCCATCGAATCGACCTACATCGCCGTCGCTGTCGCGACCGCCATCGAACTGTTCGCGACGCGCGTGCGCTACAGCGGGTTCTCCGTCGGGTACAACGTGTGCGTCGCCGCCTTCGGCGGCACGACCCCGTACATGGTCGCGTGGCTCACCGGCAGCACCGGCAACACCCTCGCGCCCGCCTTCTATGTCATTGCCGCGGCGGTGATTTCGCTGGCCACCGTCTTGACGCTGAAGGAGTCCGCCTGCCGCCCGTTGCCCGAGTCGGCGCCGGTCGAGGTCGCAGCCCGCTGACGCATCACGAGTTCACGGCGTACGGCCCATCGCACTGGGCCGTTCTCGCGACGTTCGCCGTCGGGGCGGTGACGCTGGTGCTGGTCGGCCGCAGGCAGACCCGTGCGCAGGCGCGCACGCTCGGCCGGATCCTCGGCGCTCTCACCGCGATCATCTACGCGGCGGTGGTGGTCTATTCGTTCATTCCGCCGTCGCGATGGTCTCTGCCGCTGCAACTGACCGACCTGGCCACCACCGCGGGGGCGTATGCGCTGTGGTCGCAACGGCATTGGGCCGTGGCCCTGACCTACTACTGGGGGCTCGTGCTCAGTGTCCAGGCGTTGATCTCGCCGGTGCTACGCGGTCCGGACTTCCCGCACTACCAGTTCCTCGCGTTCTGGGCGATCCACCTCCTCGTCGTCTGGGCGGCCATCTACCTGACCTGGGGTCGCGGCTTCCGGCCGACATGGCGCGACTACCGGCTCGTGGCCTGCGTGACGCTCGTGTGGGCGGCGGTCACATGCGCGTTCAACACCATCGCCGGCACGAACTACGGCTTCCTCAACAGAAAGCCGACCACCCCGTCGCTGCTGGACCTGTTCGGTCCCTGGCCGTTGTACGTGCTCGTGGCGGCGATGCTCGTCGCGATCGTGTGGGCGCTGATGACGTGGCCGTGGCAGCGCAGGGATGGGCCGATACCCTCATGATCGTGGTGACCCGATGACCATTGCCCTGTCGTTCCAGGACACGATCGCACTCCTGCATCTCGGCGACGATGAGAACCGGTTCTCGCCGGAATTCCTCGACCAGTTCGAGGCGCACCTCGACGACGCGATGTCGCTCGGCGCCCACGCTCTGGTGACGGTGGCGTCCGGCAAGTTCTACTCCAACGGCCTTGACCTCGACTGGCTGGGCGCACACGGCGACCAGACCCAGTGGTACGTCGGGCGGGTGCAGGCGCTGCTGGCCCGGATGCTGACGCTGCCGATGCCCACCGCCGCGGCGATCGGCGGCCACAGCTTCGGTGCGGCGGCAATGTTGGCGCTGGCGCACGACTTTCGCGTGATGCGCACCGACCGCGGCTACTTCTGCTTCCCCGAAGTCGACATCCGAATCCCGTTCACACCCGGCATGGCGGCGCTGATCCAGGCCAAGCTGACGCCGCAGGCCGCGGTGGCGGCGATGACGACGGGCAGGCGGTTCGGCGGTGCCGAAGCGGAGGCGATCGGGATCGTCGACGCCACCGCGAAAGAGGATGCGGTCGTCGGGACGGCGCTGAACATGCTTGCGCCGCTGGGCGCCAAGGATCCCGGCACCATCGGCGCGATCAAGAACACAATGTTCGCACCCGCAGTGGCCGCGTTGACGGCGGTCTCCTAGGCGTCGACCCTGACCTTCGCCGCCGCCGACTCCGGCATGGGCTCGTACCGGGCGAAGCTTCTGGTGAACGACCCGGCACCGTGGGACAGCGAACGAAGGTCGATCGCGTAGCGCGTCAACTCCACTTGCGGCACTTCGGCTTTCACCGCGGTTCGGTCGTCGCCGACCTTCTCGGTGCCGAGCACCCGCGCACGTCGACTCGACAGGTCGCCCATCACGGCGCCGACGAGATCGTCGGGTACCAGCACCGTCACGTCGTCGACGGGTTCGAGGAGATTGATCCGCGTCGCGGCGGCCGCCTCGCGCAGCGCGAGCCCACCGGCCATCTGGAAGGCGAAGTCCGACGAGTCGACGCTGTGCGCCTTGCCGTCGAAAAGGGTGACGCGGATGTCGACGACGGGATAGCCCGGCCCGACGCCCTTCTCCATCTGCGCGCGCACGCCCTTCTCCACGCT
>DATEIG010000196.1:0-2195 GCA_035279185.1 Mycobacterium sp. | reverse complement strand
TCGAGAGCCGCCTCGCGAATCAGCTCGGCCATCAGAACTTCTTCCGGTTCGTAGGTCAGCTCGCCGTCGGGATAGAACGCAGGTCCCGGCGGCAGCTGCTCGGCCAGCACACCGGTCAGCACGTCGAGGTTCTCCCCCGTTGTCGCCGACACCGGCACGATTTCGGCCTCCGGCCCGACCAGCTCGCTCACCGCGACAAGCTGCGCCGCCACCTTGTCCCTGGCCACCTTGTCGATCTTCGTGACGATCGCCACCAATGTGGTCTTCGGCGCGACGGCCTTGATCTGCTCGAAAATCCACCGGTCGCCCGGCCCTATCTTCTCGTCGGCCGGGATGCACCACCCGATGACGTCGACCTCCGAGTACGTGTCCTTGACCAGATCATTGAGCCGCTGGCCGAGCAGTGTGCGAGGTCGGTGCAGACCCGGCGTGTCGACGAGGATGATCTGGAAGTCGTCGCGGTGCACGATGCCGCGGATGGTGTGCCGCGTGGTCTGCGGACGGTTCGACGTGATCGCCACCTTGGCGCCGACGAGCGCGTTCGTCAACGTCGATTTACCCGTGTTCGGCCTGCCGACGAAACAGACGAAGCCGGAACGGAACTCGCTCACTGCACGGCGCCCGAGCGGTCGGTGACGATGATCGCCGCGTCGGCGGACAACTCGCGCACGGCCGCCACGCCTACGTCGTCGGCGGAGCCTCCGACGAGTACCGCAGCCTCGAATCCGGTTGCACCACTGGACACTGCCGCAGCTACCGCAGCCTGCAACGCGGTCAGCGCCAAAGCGTCGAGAGTCACCGGTGCGCCGGCATAGGTGCGACCGTCGAGATCCCGCACCGCCGCGCCACTGCCCGCCTCGGCCCGGCCCATCGCGCCGCGCGCCAGCGTCACCAGTTTGGCGTCCTCGGGGTCGAGCTCACTCATCGCTTTCCTCGGGTTCCGGGTCGGCGGGGCTGACCAGCACGGTGCCGATCCGCACCCGCCCACGATGGTCGCGCCCACCCTCGGCGCGCAACTGCAGGCCCTCCCAAACCACCTCGGCGCCGGGCAGGGGGACGCGGCCGAGTTCGAGCGCCAGCAGGCCGCCGACCGTGTCGACGTCGAGATCCTCGTCGAATTCCCTGTCGTACAGCTCGCCGAGATCCTCGATCGGCAGCCGGGCCGAAACCCGGTAACGCTGATCCCCCAACTCCTCGACGGGGGCGACCTCGTCGGTGTCGTACTCGTCGGCGATCTCACCGACGATCTCCTCGAGGACGTCCTCGATGGTGACCAGGCCTGCTATCGCCCCGTACTCGTCGACCAGCAGCGCCATGTGGTTGCGGTCGCGCTGCATCTCGCGCAGCAGCGCGTCGAGCGGCTTGGAGTCGGGCACGAAGACGGGGTCGCGCATCACCGCAGACACATTCGTGTCACGGCCGCCGTTGTTCGAGTAGTACGTGCGCTCGACGAGGTCCTTCAGGTAGACGACGCCGACGACGTCGTCAACGTTCTCGCCGATCACCGGGATGCGGGAGTGGCCGCTGCGCACCGCAAGTGACGTCGCCTGGCCCGCGGTCTTGTCGTTCTCGATCCACACCATCTCGGTGCGCGGCACCATCACCTCGCGCGCCGGGGTGTCGCCGAGCTCGAACACCGACTGGATCATCCGGCGCTCGTCGTCGGCCACCACACCGCGCTGCTGGGCCAGATCCACGACCTCGCGCAGTTCGATCTCCGAGGCGAACGGGCCGTTGCGGAAGCCGCGACCCGGCGTCACCGCGTTACCGAGAAGCACGAGCAGACGGCTGATCGGTGTCAGCAGTACCGAAATCGCCTGCAGCGGAACGGCGGCGCCGAGCGCGATCGTGTAAGCGTTCTGCCTGCCGAGCGTTCGGGGGCCAACCCCGATCAGCACGAAGCTGGTGACCACCATGATCGCGGCCGCGGCGATCAGGCCCCAGTCCAAGCCGAGGTGCTCGTAGAGGAAGTCGACGAGCAGTGCCGTCGCGGTGATCTCGCACGCAATGCGCAGCAGCACAACAAGGTTGATGTAGCGCGGTCGCTCGTTGATCACCCGCGCCAACCGCACGGCACCTGGTCGCTCGTCGCGCACCATCTCCTCGACGCGCGCGATCGACACCGTGCTGATCGCGGCGTAGATCGCCGCGAAGAGACCGCCGAAAAAGACCAGCGCGATGGCGCCGATCAGCGA
>DATEIG010000195.1:0-13936 GCA_035279185.1 Mycobacterium sp. | reverse complement strand
TGAACCTCGAGATGAGCTCGGAACCGGCCGAAGAGGCCAGCGAGGTGTCGCGCTAGGCCTTTTTGGCTGCCTTCTTCGCGGGCGCTTTCTTCGCCGCCTTCTTGGCCGTCTTCTTCGCGGTCCGCTTCACAGGCCCGCGCGCACGCCGGTCGGCCAGCAGTTCGGCAGCCCGCTCGTCGGTGATCGACAGCACGTCGTCACCCTTGCGCAGGCTGGCGTTGGTCTCACCGTCGGTGACATACGGGCCGAAGCGGCCGTCCTTGATGACCATCGGCTTGCCCGAAGCGGGATCCTCCCCCAACTCGCGCAGCGGCGGCGCCGAAGCACGCTGTCCGGCACGGCGTTTGGGCTCAGAGTAGATCTTCAGCGCCTCGTCGAGCGTGATGTCGAACATCTGCTCTTCGGTCATCAGCGACCGGGAGTCGGTGCCCCGCTTCAGATACGGCCCGTATCGACCGTTCTGCGCGGTGATCTCCTCACCGCTGTTCGGATCGACGCCGACGACCCGAGGCAGCGACAACAGCCGCAGCGCGTCCTCCAGCGTCACCGTCTCCAGATCCATCGACCGCAGCAGCGAACCCGTGCGCGGCTTCGGACCCGTCGGCTTCTTACCCTTCTTCGCGGGCGCCCCGTCTTCGGGTTCGTCCGGCTCGGGAAGGATCTCGGTGACGTAGGGACCGTACCGGCCGTCCTTGGCGACGATCGGGTGCCCGGTCTCGGGATCCACACCGAGCGGCCGGCCCTCTTGCGGTGTGGCGAAGGCCTTTTCGGCCAGGTCGAGGGTCAGCTCGTCGGGCGTCAGCTCGTCCTTGAGGTTCGCGCGCTGCGGAGTGGGTTCCCCGTCCTCACCGACGACCATGCGCTCGAGATACGGGCCGTTCTTGCCGACGCGGACATAGACCGGGCGGCCCTCCGCGTCGTCGAACAACTTGATGGAGTTGATCTCTCGGGCGTCGATCTCCTCGAGGTTGCCACCGACAAGCTTCTTCAACCCACCGGAACGGGCGATCGAGTCGGCCACCCCGTGCTCGCCACCGAAGTAGAAGTTGTTGAGCCAGTTGGTACGTCGCTCGTGGCCCGCCGCGATCTCGTCGAGTTCGTCTTCCATCGCGGCGGTGAAGTCATAGTCGACCAGCCGTCCGAAGTGCTGCTCGAGCAGCCCTGTGACCGCGAACGCCACCCACGACGGCACAAGGGCGCTGCCCTTTTTGTGGACGTAGCCGCGGTCCTGGATCGTCTTGATGATCGACGAGTACGTCGACGGCCGACCGATGCCGAGCTCTTCGAGCGCCTTGATCAGCGATGCCTCGGTGTAGCGAGCGGGCGGTGACGTGTTGTGCCCGTCGGGCGTCAGCTCCTTGGCGTCGACGCGCTGCCCCTGGGTCAGGTTCGGCAGCCGGCTCTCGGCGTCGTCGGACTCGCCGCCCGCCAACTCGTCGATGCTCTCGACGTAGGCCTTCAGGAAGCCCGCGAACGTGATGGTGCGGCCGCTGGCGTTGAAGACGACCTGCTGCCCGTCACGCGAGGCACCCGAAATCCGCAGCGACAGCGTCGTTCCGCGCGCATCGGCCATCTGCGAAGCGACCGTGCGCTGCCAGATCAGCTCGTAGAGCCGGAACTCGTCGGTGTCGAGCTGGCTGTGCAGCTGACCCGGCGTCTGGAACACGTCTCCCGCGGGACGGATCGCCTCGTGCGCCTCCTGCGCGTTCTTCACCTTGCGGGTGTACTGCCGCGCCGTCGGGTGCACGTACTCCTCGCCGTACAGCTGGCGGGCCTGGTTGCGCGCGGCGTTGATGGCCGACTCCGACAGCGTGGTCGAGTCGGTACGCATGTAGGTGATGTAGCCGTTCTCGTACAGCCGCTGCGCGATGCTCATCGTGCGCTCGGAGCTGAAGCGCAGTTTGCGACCCGCCTCCTGCTGCAGCGTCGACGTCATGAATGGCGCGTAAGGCCTACGGGTATAAGGCTTTTGCTCGACGGAGGCGACCTCGAGCTGCGCTCCGCGCAGGCCGCTCGCCAACGCCCCGGCGCTGGCTTCGTCGAGCACCAGCACCTCGTCGGGCTTCTTCAGCTGACCCAGCGAGTCGAAGTCGCGGCCGCTGGCCACCCGCTTGCCGTCGACGAGGTTGAGCTTGGCGCTGAACGTCGGCGGCGTCGCCTCGGCGTCGGACACGCTCGCATCGAGTTCGGCGGTGACATCCCAGTAGCCGGCGCTGCGGAACGCCATCCGCTCGCGTTCGCGCTGCACGATGATGCGCGTCGCCACCGACTGGACGCGGCCCGCCGACAGCTTCGGGGCGACCTTCTTCCACAGCACGGGGCTGACCTCGTAGCCGTAGAGGCGGTCGAGGATGCGGCGCGTCTCCTGCGCGTCGACCAGATCGTTGTCCAGGTCGCGCGGATGCTCGGCGGCGCTTCGGATGGCCGGTTCGGTGATCTCGTGGAACACCATCCGCTTGACCGGGATGCGCGGCTTCAGCGTTTCCAGCAGGTGCCAGGCGATCGCCTCGCCCTCGCGGTCGCCGTCCGTCGCCAGATACAGCTCGTCGACGTCCTTGAGCAGGCCTTTCAGCTCGGTGACCGTGCTCTTCTTGTCGGGGCTGATGATGTAGAGGGGTTCGAAGTCGTCGTCGACGTTCACGCCGAGGCGCGCCCACGGCTCTGATTTGTACTTGGCGGGCACATCCGCGGCCGCCCTTGGCAGATCCCTGATGTGGCCGCGGGAGGACTCGACGATGTAGTTGGAGCCCAGATAACCGGCAATTTTGCGTGCTTTGGTAGGCGACTCGACTATGACGAGTCGCCGCACTCCACCGTTGCGGCCGCTGCCGCGGTCCTCGTCAGCCAACTGTGCCTACACTCCACTTCTGTGTTGCCGTCCGGCGCCGGATTCATGCGTACTTCACTATCCGTTGCCGTTGGCAACTGACAATTTCGCACCCCGAAGGACCCGACGCAAACCGACTATAAGGTGTATGTGCCCTAGATCCGGGGCCAGAGCGAGAACGCGTCGACGTCTCCCGGAGGTTCCCCGACGTTCTCTACCAGGCGCGATAGGCGTCGACGGCCGCTGATCCGCAGTGCCGGATGGGCTCCTCTGGTGCCGATCAGAGTCGGTGCGATGCCGACCCGCATCAGGGCTGAGGCGAGCGGCGAATGTGTATCGGGTGCGTGCGGGTCAAGACCCAATAGATAGCGGTCGGCTTCGGGGCTGCCCGCCGCCAGCGTCCAGGCCCGCAGCTCCCGCGGACCGGGCAACCACTGGGGAGGGACCGTCTTGACGGCTCCGCGGGTCCATTCGGCGGCGATGCCGAGCAGTCTGGCGTCGGCGGAGGTGCGGACGAGCGGGGTGTTCTCGTCGGTGCGGGCGATCTCGGGTTCCAGGCCGGCCTCGACGATCATGTCGGCCAGCGCCACAGCCCGCCACAGCTGGTCCACCACCACGGACAGCCGCGCACCCTCGCCGAGCACGACCACCTGGCCGGGAGCGGCGAGCAGCCCCGTCAGGTCGGCGACCGCGGGCGGCACCGACTCTGCCGAGAAGAACGACAGCTGACTCACGCAGACGACAGTAGGCCAGTACCGCGGCCGTGTGCGGTCGGCGGGCCGCAGGGGAGTCCGGGAAACGAAAACCCCCCGCCGGTCCTGTCGCGGACTGTGCGGGGGGATTCGTCAGGTTCGATTGCTCAGATGGACCGAACGCCGGTTGCCTGCGGGCCCTTGGGGCTCTGACCGACCTCGAACTCAACCTTCTGGTTCTCCTCAAGAGTCCGGAAGCCGGATCCCTGAATTTCCGTGTAGTGGACAAACACGTCCGCCGACCCATCTTCAGGAGCGATGAAGCCGAAGCCCTTCTCCGCGTTGAACCACTTCACAGTTCCCTGTGGCATCTTTCGATCTTTCCTTCTCTTCTTACCGGGTGCGGTCCACCGACTTCCGGTGTACCGGGCCCGTTCCGACCGCCATACCTTCGCGTGTGTCGTCGGAACTTGACCCGACCTACAACCCTCGCAGGAACCGCGATCGCAACGTCGATCCTGCGAGTGCATATACACGAACACAGAAGCTGCGACCACCCTTAGTCAATCATGTTCCAAGCTCCAGCGACAGTCTTGTCGCAGCAACTAGGGAACAATTCGTCTGCAGGAGGGCAAACGATGTCGGATTTCGGCCGCGAGCTGCTCGCCTGCGCGGTCGAGGGCACCGATCCGGAGGAGAAACCGCTCCGCCATGTCGCTGATCTGCCGCCGCGGCAGGCACGGCCGCAGGTATGGCCGCACTGGGCCGACCCGGATGTGGTGCGGGCGTTCAATGATCGGGGAATCGCCGCGCCGTGGTCGCACCAGTTCGAGGCGGCCGATCTCGCGCACACCGGCCGTCATGTCGTCCTGAGCACGGGCACCGCGTCAGGCAAGTCGCTGGCCTACCAGTTGCCGATCCTGACGGCCTTCGCGACCGACCCGCGCGCCCGTGCGTTGTACCTGTCGCCGACCAAGGCTCTCGGTCATGACCAGCTGCGCGCCGCGCAGGCCCTCGCCGATGCGAGCTCGTTGGCCACCGTCGCGCCGAGCGCCTATGACGGCGACAGCCCGAGCGAGGTAAGGCGTTTCGCCCGGGAGCGATCCCGCTGGATCTTCTCCAACCCCGACATGATTCACCTGTCGCTGCTGCGCAACCACGCTCGGTGGGCGGTCTTTCTTCGCAATCTGCGCTACCTCGTTGTCGACGAATGTCACTACTATCGCGGCGTTTTCGGCTCGAACGTGGCGATGGTGCTGCGCCGGCTTCTGCGGTTGTGCATGCGCTACAACGCCTCGCCGACGGTGATCTTCGCCAGTGCGACGACGGCATCGCCCGCGGCCACCGCATCGGAGCTGATCGGTCAGACCGTCGTCGAGGTCACCGAGGACGGTTCACCGCAGGGCGCGCGCACCGTCGCTCTGTGGGAGCCGGCGCTGCGCACGGACCTGGTCGGCGAGAACGGCGCACCGGTACGGCGATCGGCGGGCGCCGAGGCGGCCCGGGTGATGGCCGATCTGATCGCCGAGGGCGCACGGACCCTGACGTTCGTCCGATCGCGCCGCGGAGCCGAACTCACCGCGTTGGGCGCCCGCGCGCGGCTCGAGGACGTCGCGCCGGAGCTCGCGGGGCGGGTGGCGTCCTACCGCGCCGGCTACCTCGCCGAGGACCGTCGCGAGCTGGAACGCGCACTGGCCGAGGGTGATCTGCGCGGGCTCGCAAGCACCAACGCCCTTGAACTCGGTGTCGACATCGCCGGACTCGACGCCGTGGTGCTTGCGGGATTTCCCGGCACCGTCACGTCATTCTGGCAGCAGGCGGGTCGCTCGGGTCGTCGCGGCCAGGGCGCGCTGATCCTGTTGATCGCACGAGACGACCCCTTGGACACCTACCTCGTCCACCATCCGGAAGCCCTGTTGGACAAACCGATCGAACGGGTCGTCATCGATCCGGGCAACCCCTACGTGCTGGGTCCGCAGTTGCTCTGCGCCGCAACGGAGCTGCCACTCACCGACGCCGAAGTGCGGGCGTGGGGCGCCGAAGCGGTCGCCGAGACCCTCGTCGACGACGGCTTGTTGCGGCGCAGGCCGAGCGGCTACTTCCCCAGTCCAGGAGTCGATCCGCACCCCGCCGTCGACATCCGCGGCTCGTCCGGCGGGCAGATCGCGATCCTGGAAACCGAGACAGGGCGGCTGCTCGGCAGCGCCGACGTCGGACGCGCACCGTCGACTGTTCATCCCGGCGCCGTCTATCTTCACCGGGGCGAGTCGTACATGGTGGACTCATTGGACTTCGAGGACGGTGTGGCGTTCGTGCACGCCGACGATCCGGGCTATACGACGTTCGCGCGCGAGCTCACCGACATCGCGGTCACGGGGATGGGTGAACGAAAGACGTTCGGTCCGATCACCATTGGTCTTGTCCCGGTGTCGGTGAGTAACACGGTCATCGGCTATCTACGGCGCGAGCTGACCGGTGAGGTGATCGACTTCGTCGAGCTCGAGATGCCGACCCGCACTCTCCAGACGAAGGCTGTCATGTGCACGATCACTCCGGAGGTGTTGCAGGACAGCGGTATCGAGATGCTTCGGGTGCCCGGTTCGTTGCATGCGGCCGAGCACGCCGCGATCGGGTTGCTTCCGCTGATCGCCAGTTGTGATCGCGGCGACATCGGCGGCCTGTCCACGGCTGTCGGGCCGGTGGACGGCCTTCCGACGATCTTCGTCTACGACGGCTACCCCGGCGGCGCAGGCTTCGCTGACCGCGGCTTCGAGCAGATCGCGACGTGGTGGGCGGCGACGGCCGATGCGATCGAAGCGTGCGAATGCCCGTCGGGCTGCCCGTCATGTGTGCAGTCGCCCAAGTGCGGCAACGGAAACGACCCGCTGGACAAGGAGGGCGCGGTCCGCGTGCTGCGGTTGGTACTCGGCGAATTGACGCGGCAAAAGGCGTGAAAACACGGTGACGGCCGACCCCTCGACGGCCGCCCCCGTGGACCACCAATCGACGGTGCCGGATTCTTGGGCACGCCGAGCACCTGGAGAGTGAGACGACGCGGAGTACAACGCATTCCGTATGTTGCCTCGCCCTGTTAGGCGCAGACGTAAATTACCTCGTCGGAGTACCGATAGCAACTCGGATGGTCATTTGCGGGGCCGTTAAATTCATGGTCTATACCAAGAATGTGCGGATTTCGTGGTTCTCCTCACCTGCAGTTTCGCAAACCGTAGGCCGGTAAGATCGACACAATGAGCCACGACTGGCTGCTCGTGGAAACCCTCGGCAGCGAGCCAGTTGTCGTCGCCGACGGGCGTCAAACCAGGAATCTCGTTCCGATCAGCGTCTTTCTACGACGAAGTCCTGACCTGATGGCCATTCAGACCGCGATTTCTGACGCCGTGCTCGCCGCTGAGGCGATGAGCACCATCACGCCTCGCAACGACCGCGTAATCCGTACCGAACCCGTCGTGATGTCCGACGGACGCGTTCACGGCGTACACGTGTGGATCGGGCCGCTGGACATGGAGCCGCCGGAGCGGTTCACCCCGGGCCCGCTGAAATGGGATCTGACCGCAGGGGTCGCCACCGATACACCCGAGTCGATCTACAACAGCGGTCGCGATCCGTCGACCGAGGCGACCCACGGGCGGACATTCACAGACGACCTTCCGATGCGCGCTCTCACCGCCAACGAGGCGAGGGTGCTGGCGATGACGATCAAGGCCGAGCCCGGCCTGAAGATGAGCAGCACCTGGACGGTCACCGATCATCAAGGCGAGACCATCTCCGTCGGCTTCGTCGCCCGCGCGAACACCGAAACCCAGGACGACGGCAGCGAGCACCTCATCTGCCGCGCGATGAACTGGCGCGCCGAACCGGAAGGCCCGTCGCTGCCGCCCGTCCATCTGGCCCAACGGATTCTCGACGGACCCGCACGGCCCGGCGTCTACCGTGCGCTGGTCGATCCTGTCGACTGGACCCTGCTGAAGTGGCTCGACGAACCCGCGCCGTTCTTCGACTGGCGCGCCCACGAGGCGGGCAGACCATCGGTCAATTCCGCGGACGCGAAACACATGGCGCGGATGACGTTGGAGTTCGCCAACGGCGCCACCAGCGGGATCCTGCGATTGCGCACCACCGACGGCGATTGGACGCCGGTGCATCTGACGATCAACCAGATCGAACTCGAGCCAGGCGTGCCCGCCGCGCTGATGACGATGCGGCTGCCGACCCAGGCTGAGCTGGAGGTCGTCGAGCTCACCGCCGACGGTGAGGACGACAGTCCGGAGTCGAAGCCGCGAAAAGAGAAGAAGCGCAAGAAGAAAAAGAAGAAGTCGAAGGGCGACTAGGACCGTCGTCAGCGCCGCAGCGGCGTGGCGGCTTCGAATTCCGCGGCCTTGCCAGCCGACTGCCATCGCAGCCAGTCATCCCACCGCCTGATATTGGCCTGCTGCCATCGACGGTCGACGCCTCTCGATGCGCGCCGCGCCAGCTCCATGGCTGCGATGAGCGGAGATCGCAACAGCAGCAACACCATTCCGGGAAGCGCAGATGGCAGCGTGTAGCGCCGGCGGTTCCACGGAAGCATGTACAGCCCGAGATATCCGGCCTGGATTCTGTAGTGGTACTCGGCGCGCAGGCGTGCGAGTCCGCGATGCGCTGCCGTCGGCGCGAAGGCCGGAACGAATGATTCGACGAGTTCGGCGCCGCTGTCGCCGCTGTCGTAACTGCGCGCCGCGTCGGCCATGAAGAGGATCCGCCAGGCGTCGGTGACGGTCTCGGGAAAGTAGCCGTCGCACCGGACCCCGACCAGGTGACCGCAGTAGCGGTTGAAGTGCAGGACGGCACGCATCTCGCGCGGCGAGGTCAGGTGCCCGAGGAGGAACAGACCGAATGCGGGCGCGACGCTTCCGCCGAGCAGCGTCAGCAGCATGGCGGACTGACTGATCGGCAGACCCCAGCGCGCGGTGTCCCATTCGGGATGCTGCCGCACCCGGTCGCGCACGCTGACATGCATGATCCGGACGTGCAGGGAGATGTTGCGCCCCAGCGATCCCGGTGTGAGGATCGCGCCGGGACGGCACACCTCGATCCACCACCGTGACGTCTCGAGGTAGCGGTGCAGCGCGCGTCGGCCCGCGTAGCCGCCCGAGAGCGACAGCGGCACGGCGAGCCAGCCTTCGGTGTAGGTGTCGTTGGTGCCCGCATTGCCCAGTGCGCCAAGCGCATAGGCCCATCGGCGCCATACGGCGGCGCCTTCTTCGACGAGTTCCGGGTCGACCCACCGGGGCAGCTGCTCGAACTCGTCGAACAGCACGCGCATCGACTCCGGCGCCTCGGGCACATTGTCGATGCCTTCTCGCTGGGCCCGCTCGACCAGATCGCGGGCCTTCCGCGCGCCGAGGTCGCCGTGATAGGTCTCGGCGACGAACCGCTCGGCGACGGGGTCGCCTTCGCTGAGCCCGTCGATGAACGCCTGCGCGACGGCGTCGGACGGCAGGAGGTCAACACCGGTGAGCCGGTTCACCAGGCGACGCAGACGGATGCGCCTGCCGTCCGCGGCGGGATACCGGAACGCGGTGGGTGCGACGGCTGGGCTCGCCATGGCTCAGTCATATCAGGCGGGTCCCGCGCGCGCCGCTGCCTGAGCCTTCCCGGCCCGGATCGTGATCACCACGTCGAGGTCGTCGACCGTGCAGTCGGCGACGGCGACGTTCATCGCCTGCGCGATACCCGTGGCGCGGGCGCACGCCGCATCGACACCGTCGGGCACCCGCGCCGCCGCCGCCAGCGCCGCCAGATCGGCGGCCGCTTGCGCGCGGTGACGGGCCACCACAGCCGAGCCGATGTGGAAGCCGCCGACGGTGAAGGCCAGCAGCACCACCATCATCGCGGCGGCGATGAGAGTCGCCGACCCGGCGTCATTCCCCGGGAAGCTCCACCGCCGCCACCGCACGTGCACTGATGGCGACACCGGGCAGCAGGATCGACCGGGAGGTGACCGTCGCCACGACCTGATCGCCGCTTCTGCTGATGTCGAGGCCGGCATCGGCAGGCGCGATGTCGCGACCCGTCGCCGCGGCCGCCACATCGTCGCCGCGCGCCGCGAGCCTGGCCGCCTCTCGGGCGGCGTCGATGCACCGCACCTGCATCGACATCGCGGTGAGCCCGGCGACGCAGAACGCCAACACCGCCACCAGCGCGGCGATCGCGAACGCCGCCTCGACAGTGACAGCACCGCTTTCACCGGTCAGACATTGGTGTTCAGCGCCCGGTTGATGATGTTCGTCAACGCGGTGACGATCGAGTCGCCGGTGACGACCGTGTACAGAATCGCGCCGAAGGCCGCGGCGGCGATCGTGCCGATCGCATATTCCACGGTGGACATGCCGCTGTCGTCGACCAGAAGAAGCACCATACGGGCCCTCACGTCGCGAATCATCCTCTGCATCATCGGTTTTCCCTTTCGTCGGTTCATCGGACAGATCGCAGTACGTCATGCCAGGCCGGACCGCAGCACATCGCCGGCCAGGCCCGCGACAATCGGCACGATGCCGAGGCACACAAAGGCCGGCAGATAGCAGAGCCCGAGCGGGCCCGCTATCAACACCGACGCTCGTTGTGCACGCGCGTCGGCCGCCGATGCCGCGGCATGACGCGATAGGTCGGCCAAGTCGGCCACTCCCTGGGCAAGTGCGGCTCCCGATGCCGCCGAGCGACGGGCGAGCCGGAGAAGAGCCTCGCCGTGATCGTCGAGTGGACCGTCCGGGTTCGACCATGCGGCAACCGGATCCGCTCCGAGCGCCAACATGTCGGCGGCTCGACGAAGCACTGCGCCGAGCCGGGTCGGCGCCGTCGGCGCCGCCGCTGACGCGGCCGACGACACCGCCATACCCGAGCTGAGGCACGCGGCGAACACGTCGAATGCGGATGCCACAGCGAGCGCGTCCGAGTCGCTGGACCGTGCGGCGATGCCCGCCCGGTCACCGGCGGACGCACGCCCGCGAATCCGGGACGGCGCGCCGGCAAGGAGCAGCGCGACCGCCAACAGCAACGCGGCGGTCATGCCTGGGCCCGGCTCGTGATGGCGTCGGACCAC
The DNA here is from genome assembly GCA_035279185.1 of Mycobacterium sp. Classification (GTDB taxonomy): domain Bacteria; phylum Actinomycetota; class Actinomycetes; order Mycobacteriales; family Mycobacteriaceae; genus Mycobacterium. Next base: position 3,318 of record DATEIG010000195.1, on the reverse strand, counting down.
AGCAGCCCGCAGCAGGCGAACACCACCCCGGCCACGAGCAACCATCCACCGACACCGCCGGAGATCAGGAACTCGACCGGGTCGGCGCCGATCAGTTGACCGAGCCCGATACCGAGCACCGGCAACCCCGCCAGGACAACCGCCGTCGTACGGGCACCGGCCATTCCGGCGTCGACACATGCCGTGAACCGCTCCCGCTCGACGATGTCGCGGTGCGCCGCGCGCATCAGCGTCGCGATGGCCAGACCGTGCGATTGCGCAAGGCCCCAGAACAACGCCAGCCGATTCCAATGCCCCGGAAGCCGCGACGACGCCGCGAAGCTGCGCAACCCACCCGCCACGTCGGCGCCGAGCCGTGCTCGCGCGGCGACGGCGTTCAGGCTCAGCGCGACGGGACCCTCGACCTCACCGGCCGCGACTTCGAACGCGGACACGGGGTGTGCCCCGACGCGGAGTTCACCCACGAGTACCTCTAGCGCGCTCTGCAACGCGGCAGCCTCCGCGACGCGAGCGCGGCCCGTGGCGCTCCGGTGTCGGCGAATCGCAACGGTTCCCACGAGGACGGCCGCCGCCGCTGCCACCGATACGGGTACGGCCACCGCAACCGCCACTGCAACCAGAGCCGTCACCGCCAGCATGAGCGGCCGCCGCCCGCGTTGCGTCGGCGGCGTCATCCGATGCCGGTGCGGCGCCACCACGATCGCCACCGCCAGTGCCAACGCCGCGCCCGTCATTCGGCGCCCCGTCCCTTCAGCGTCGATTCGAGTTCCGCTGCGCCCGCGCAGGATCCGCGGTCGACGTGCCAGGCGGTGAGGACGCCGGCCAAACCGTCGGACCCACGGCGAAGCACCGCGATCTCGCTGAGCCGTCGCTGACCGTCGCGGCCCCTGCCGACATGCAGCAGTACCTGTACCGCCGCCACGAGTTGGCTGTGCAACGCGCAGCGGTCGAGACCGCCCAACGCCGCGAGCGCTTCGAGGCGGGCGGGCACCTCGGCGGGATTGTTCGCATGCACGGTTCCCGCGCCACCGTCGTGACCGGTGTTGAGGGCGGCCAACAGGTCGACGACCTCGGCGCCGCGTACTTCTCCGACGACGATGCGGTCGGGTCGCATCCGCAGCGCCTGGCGCACCAGGTCCCGCACGGTGATCTCGCCGATCCCCTCGACATTCGCGCTCCGCGCAACGAGATTCACCACGTGCGGGTGTCGCGGTTGCAGCTCGGCGGCGTCCTCGACGCAGATGATGCGCTCGTGCGGAGCCACTGCGCCGAGGGCGGCGGACAGCAGTGTCGTCTTTCCCGCGCCGGTGCCACCGGACACCAGAAACGCCAGCCGCGCGGCGATGATCCTGTCGAGGAGCGCCGCAGCCTCCGTCGCAATCGCCCCTGACGCGGCGAGCATTGCGAGATCCTGCGTCGCAGGCCGCAGCACGCGCAACGACAGGCAGGTGCCCCCCGACGCAATCGGCGCGAGCACGGCATGCAACCGAACGGTGAACTGCTCGGCGCTGACGCCGGCCAGTTGGCCGTCGACCCACGGCTGCGCCTCGTCGAGTCGTCGGCCGACGCTCAACGCGAGCCGTTGCGCCAACCGTCGCACGGCATCCTCGTCGGCAAATTGGATCGAACTGCGCCGCAATCCCTTTCCGTCGTCGACCCAGACCGCGTCCGGCGCGGTGACCAAGACATCCGTCGTGCCCGGCGCGTGTAGCAGCGGCTCGAGGATCCCGACGCCCGTCAGCTCGGTCTGCAAGGTCCGCAGATTGCTCAACACCTCGGTGTCGCCGAGCACACCGCCTGACTCGGCCCGGATCGCCGCGGCGACGACGTTAGGCCGCAGCGGCGAGGATTCTGCCGCAAGGCGTTCGCGCACCCTCTCGATCAACGACTCACTCATGCGCCGACGATTCGCTCGCAAGCTTCGCTCATGCGGCCTCCACGGACGGGTGTTGCGCCAACACCGACAGCACCCGCAGAGCTGCCCCTGCGAGCGGTGACCGACGGCCAAGCCGCAGTCCGCCGCGTTCCAACATCGCCGCGAGATCCGGCTGCGCCCGCATCGCGGCCAGAAGCGGCAGATCGACGATGCGCGCGACGTCGACCGCCCGCAGCCCGGCAGGCGACGGCCCGCGCACTACCAGCCCTACGTTGGGGTTGATCGCACGAATAGCCGAGGCGACGGCAGCGGCCGCGGCGCAGCTCCCGACATCCGCCGTCGCGACCAGCATCACCAGATCGGCTGCGTCGACCGCGGTTTCGACCGCGCTGGTCATCTGTCGCGGCAGGTCGCAGATGACCGTCGCGCCGCCGCGGCGACCCGCGTCGATCACAGCCGCCAGCGGCCCGGCATCGACACTGTTGCCCGCACGTACACCCGACAACACGCTGAGCTTGTTGAGTCGGGGCAACGCCTGACGCAGTGCCGAGTAGTCCAGGCGGCCGTGCTCCACCCGCAGATCCGGCCACCGCAGTCCCGGCTTCTCCTCGGTGCCGACGACGAGGTCGATCCCGCCGCTCCACGGATCGGCGTCGACGAGCAGCGCGTGACGAGCACTCTTCGCGAGCGCGGTGGCGAACACGGAGGCGCCCGCCCCGCCGCGGCTTCCCATGACGGCGACGACCGCGCCGCCAGGTTCGGCGTCGCCACCGGAGTCGACGGCTTCGGACAACAAGGCGACGAGCCGAGCCTCCTGCGCGGGCAGCGCCACCACGTCCTTGGCGCCAACGGCGATCGCGGCCTTCCAGTCGTCGGCACTCGGCGCACCGCCGCTGAGCATGACGAGGTGATCGCGCCGGGGTAGTCGGCCGGCGATGCAGCCCGCGGCCGCCGACACGTCGAGCAGGACTGCCAGTGCGCCGTTCCAGGCTTGTCGGCCGGGCGGCTTCGCAACGTGGACAACGGCCACCCCCGCGGCCGCCGCGACGCGATCGGTTGCGTCGCGCATTGCAGTTTCAGCGACGATTGCGAGCACTCCGCTTCGCATGTTCATCAGCCCACCGTGCTGGCGCTATCCGTCCTGCGCCAGAGCCATTGCGAGTTCTGTGGACGATGCCTCAACTGTGCATAGAACGCGTTGCAACCCGAACACCGAAAATACGATTCCGCAACGTAGCGGGACTTCCCCACCTATCCGGTCAACGAAAGACCTCTGAAAAAGGGACGACCCCCGCCAGGGGGGGAGGAGGCGGAGGTCGTCGTGTATCAGCCCCGGGGGGTCGGGCTGATGCACACCCGGCATAAGCCGAGTAATTGTCACTATACACACGGAAAGCCCAAGAGGCGCAAGTAGTGCTTGCCACAGGAAGCACCTGGCGTCT
>DATEIG010000194.1:0-4344 GCA_035279185.1 Mycobacterium sp. | reverse complement strand
GGCCGCGAGGACGGCTTCTACGACTTCGCCACGAAGTACCTGGAGGACGCCGCCGAACTCGACGTGCCCGCCAAGGTCGACGACGACATCGCCGACGAGGTGCGACGGCTGGCGATCCGGGCCTTCCGCGCGATCGACTGCCAGGGCCTGGCCCGCGTCGACTTCTTCCTCACCGAGGACGGCCCCGTCGTCAACGAGATCAACACCATGCCGGGCTTCACCACCATCTCGATGTATCCGAGGATGTGGGCGGCCAGCGGCGTCGACTACCCGACCCTGCTGGCCGCGATGGTCGACACCGCGCTGGCCAGGGGCACCGGCCTGCGCTAGCGGGCGGGCGCCGGATCGATCGGCGTGGCGGGCATCGTCTTCGCGATCGCCTGCGAGATCTCCTGAATGGGCGTCGGGCCAGAGCCGCTGGGCAGCGTGAGGGCTATATATACGGGTCGGTCGACCGCGAACCACGTGCTTCTGTCCGCTTCGGTCACCTCGAACCACGTCACCGGCTCGACGATCTGCGTGGGCACCCCCACGACGAAGTCCAGTGGACGGTCGAGTCCACAGCGCAGGATCACCGGGTCGGGCTCGGATTCCGCCCGCCATGCGGCCGCGCCGGGCGGCACGGGTTCGACCGCCGGAGCGCGCCGGTATTCGCCGAGTTCGTCGGGCAGCGCGGCCATCAATGCTGTGCACTCGGGGCTTTCCGCCTTCGGCGCGGGCACTGCCGCGATCGGGACAGGCTGCCCGGTGGCGGGGGTCTGCCTCAGCACCGCGGCGACGAGCACCGCGACGATCGCGCCGACCGCGACGACGATCGCGGCGATCAGGAGCGACCGCGGCGGCCCGTCGCTGCTGTCGTCGGTGGATGCCACGAGGGCAACTCTAAGGTCGGGCTCCGGTGGCGATCGGACAGGTCAGCGTGCGCGTGATGCCGGGAACCGCCCGGACGCCCGGCGCGACGGAGTTCTGCAGGTCGTCGGTGGTGTCCGCGGCGACGCGCACGATCACGTCGTACGGGCCGGTGACATAGTCGGCGGAGAGAACGCCCGACACTTCGGCGAGCTGCTTGGCGACGACCTCGGCGCGGCCCACGTCGGTCTGGATCAGCATGAAAGCCTCGACCACCCGTGTCTCCTCCAGTTCGCTGCATAGACTCCACGCCGCAGGGACCAAAACTTACCGCAGGTTTGCTCGGTGTTCAGCGCGGCGAACGGAGGGGCCATGGCCGACGAGGAGCCTCGCGAGAGCTTGGCGGGGCTGGGGGAGTTCACGGTCATCGACCGGCTGGTTGCGGGCCGTTCGCAACCGTCGGCCGTCACCGTCGGGCCCGGCGACGACGCCGCCGTGCTCGCCGCGGGCGACGGCAGGACCGTGGTGTCGACCGACATGCTGGTCGAGGGCAGACACTTCAGGCTGGACTGGTCGTCGCCGCACGACGTCGGGCGGAAGGCGATCGCGCAGAACGCCGCGGACATCGAGGCGATGGGCGCTGCGCCGACGGCGTTCGTGGTGGCGTTCGGCGCGCCGGGCTACACACCTGCCGCGCAGACGGTCGCGCTCGCCGACGGAATGTGGCACGAGGCCCGCAAGCTGGGCGCGGGAATCGTCGGAGGGGATCTCGTGAGCGCCCCGCAGTGGGTGATCTCGGTGACGGTGCTCGGCGATCTGGGCGAGCGCGCACCGGTGCTGCGGTCGGGTGCACGTGCGGGCGACACTCTCGCCGTCGTCGGCACGCTCGGTCGTAGCGCCGCGGGACTTCACCTGTTGGACAACAACATCGGCGGGTTCGACGCGCTGCGCCTCGCGCACCGGGTACCGGAACCGCCCTACGGTCAGGGCCGCGTCGCCGCAGACAACGGCGCGACGGCGATGACGGATGTCTCCGACGGCCTGGTGGCGGATCTGGGCCACATCGCGCAGGCTTCGGGAGTCGGCGTCAACGTGTCGACTGCGGCGCTGGCGGTTGACCACGAGGCGCTTGCGGCCGCCGCTGACGCGGCAGGGGTCGATGCGTGGACGTGGGTGCTCGGCGGCGGTGAGGATCATGCGCTGGTCGCGGCGTTCCACGGCGCGCCGCCCAAGGGGTGGCGGCCCATCGGCACGGTCATCGACGCGCCGCCGAGAGTGCTGGTCGACGGTGAGGAGTGGACGGGAAACCCGGGCTGGCAGTCCTATGGGTGAGCCGAGCCGCTAGGTTCTTCTCTCGTGACTGCACGGCCGTTGAACGAGTTGGTGGAGGAGGGCTGGGCGAAGGCGCTCGAGCCGGTCGCCGATCAGGTCGCGCAGATGGGGGAGTTCCTGCGCGCCGAGATCGCCGCGGGCAACGGCTATCTGCCTGCCGGACAGAATGTGTTGCGGGCGTTCACGTTTCCCTTCGATCAGGTGCGGGTGCTGATCGTTGGACAGGACCCGTACCCCACCCCTGGGCACGCGGTGGGACTCAGCTTCTCCGTCGCCCCGGATGTGCGGCCGTTGCCGCGCAGCCTCGAGAACATCTTCGCCGAGTACGGCAAGGACCTCGGGCATCCGCGGCCTGCCACAGGCGATCTCACGACGTGGTGCGAGCGGGGCGTGATGCTGCTCAACAGGGTGCTCACGGTGCGCCCGGGCACGCCGGCCTCACACCGGGGCAAGGGGTGGGAAGCCGTCACCGAATGCGCGATCCGGGCGTTGGTCGCTCGCTCGACCCCGATGGTCGCAGTGCTGTGGGGCCGCGACGCGTCGACGCTGAAGCCGATGCTCTCTGGCGACTGCGGACGCGAGGAGCAAAAGGGGCACTGCGTGGCGATCGAGTCGGCGCACCCGTCGCCGCTGTCGGCGTCGCGAGGGTTCTTCGGATCGCGGCCGTTCAGCCGCGCCAACGAATTGCTCGAGCAGATGGGTGCCGAACCGATCGACTGGCGGCTGCCATGAGCGCGCGGTGAGACCGACGTTTTGGCGCGTTTCTCTCGCACTTTCGCGCCCAAACGTTGGTTTGGGCGGTACTTAGCCGCGGGTGACCTTGCCGGCCTTGATGCACGACGTGCAGACGTTGATGCGCTTCTTGTTGCCGCCCGGATGCGTCACGGCGCGCACGCTCTGGATGTTCGGGTCCCAACGACGGCTGGTCCGGCGATGGGAGTGCGAGACCGACTTGCCAAAGCCGGGGCCCTTCCCACAGATATCGCAGACGGCAGCCATATCGAGAACTCCTTGGATCAGTGCTTCGGGGGTCTGGTCATACTCATGAGCCGGAGACGGCTCGACCCAACAACCTGACCAGGATACCGGGCGTCAAAGAGAACGCCAAAACGCTGTCCACCGGGGTATGGCCAGGCCGGTCGATGTGCCCGGGGTTGTCCGGCTCAGTCGATAGGCTGACGCCCACCGGGGGTGTGGTGGTCCGCGCGGGAGGTGGGTGATCGATGGCCGAGCGTGGTCGGCGGCTGGACGCAGCTGGCCTGCGTCAATGGGCCCACACCTCGGTCGGTGACCTGATCACGCACACCGACGAGATCAACCGGTTGAACGTCTTCCCCGTCGCCGACGCCGACACGGGCACCAACATGCTGTTCACCATGCGCGCAGCCTGGGCCGAGGCGGACGCCCACGCCGGGGAGAGCGGCGTGGCGGGGGTGGCCGCGGCGCTCGCCGACGGCGCGCTGCAGGGCGCCAGGGGGAACTCCGGGGTGATCCTCTCGCAGATCCTGCGGGCACTGGCGGACGTCGCCGCCGAGGCCGCCGCCGAGCGTCGCGGCGAACTGGCCGACATCGACGGCGCCGTGCTCGCCGCGGCGCTGCGCCATGCCGTCGCACTGGTGGTGGCGTCGATGGGCGAATCGGTGCCGGGCACCATCGTGTCCGTTCTGCAGGCAGCCGCCGAAGCCGCCGAAGGCGCGGTGTCGGACGCCGCCGACCTCGCCGGCGTCGTGTCCGCCGCGTCGGACGCCGCGGTGATCGCGCTCGACAGAACCACCGAGCAGCTCGACGTGCTCACCGACGCGGGCGTGGTCGACGCGGGCGGCCGCGGTCTGCTTGTGCTTCTCGACGCCCTGGCGAAGACGGTGTCCGGGCGCGCGCCCGACCGCGACGAGTACGTGCCCGCCCCTCCGCACAGTGAGAACGTCGTCGCCGCACCGGCGCCGCGCTTCGAGGTGATGTATCTGCTGAGCGATTGCAGGCCCGACGGAGTGGAGCGTCTCCGGCAGCGACTCGATGAACTCGGTGACTCCGTCGCGATCGCGGCCTCGGCGTCCGACGGCGGCGGGCGCTACTCGCTGCATGTGCACTCCGACGATGCGGGCGGCGCCATCGAGGCGGCGTTGCCGTTCGGTGCGCTCAGCCGGATCCAGATCACCGCGCTCA
>DATEIG010000193.1:0-2499 GCA_035279185.1 Mycobacterium sp. | reverse complement strand
GCGTTGGCGGCGGCCGCGACGATCTTGGCGTCGACGGTCGTCGGCGTCATACCCGCGAGCAGGATCGGCGACCGGCCGGTGAGACGGGTGAACTTCGTCGACAGCTTCACCGTGCCGTCGGGAAGGGTGACGAGCGTCGGGGCGTAGCTCGACCACGGCTTGGCCACCTCGGGCACGGCGCCGACGGTGAACAGGTTGCGCTGCCCGCCGCGGGTGGCGGCAGGCACGATGCCGATGCCGAGGCCGCGGATGACCGGTGCGGTGAGCCGGGTCAGGATGTCGCCGGGGCCGAGGTCGAGAATCCACCGGGCTCCGGCGTCGTTGATTCCGTTGATCTCCGAGACCCAGTCGACGCGGCGGACCAGGATCGCCTCGGCCATGTCGCGGGCCATCTCGACGTCGAGGCCGACGGCCTGTGCCCAGTTGCCGACCATGTCGATGGCGTCGGACAGCCGCGGGGTGTGGAAGCCGACCTCGACCTGAACGGGGTCGAACGCGGGCGCGAATACGGCGCCACCGCGGATCTTGTTCTTGCGCTCGGCTTCTTCCTTCTCGGCGATCTGCTGGCAGTAGAGCTCGAAGCGCGACAGCTGCTCGGGCGTGCCGGTGATGACGACGGAGCGCCTGCCGTTGCGGATGGACAGCACCGGCGGCAGCACGGTCCGGACGTCCTGCGCGAATTCCTCGAGGAGCTCGGCGATGCGCTGGGGGTCGGCGTTGGTCACCGACACCATCGGCGGGCGGTCGCCGAGTACGGAGATGCCGCGGCGGCGGGCGACCAACGTGCCCGCCGTGCCGATCAGCTGTGCCATCGCGAGCAGTTCCACGTCCTTGGCGCCCTTGGCGGCGAGCGCTTCGACCGCCAGCACGCCCTGCGAGTGGCCTGCGACGGCGACCGGCGGGGTCGCCGTCAGATCCATGCCCTGGCGGCTCAGCGCACGCACGGCGGCGATCTGGGTCAGCAGCACGCCCGGCACGGAGACGGCGGCCGATGTCAGGTGCTTGGCGCTCGGCACGGTCTCGTCGCCCGCCAGCGCGCGGACCCAGCTCATCGGCTGGAACCCGATCGGGCGCACCACGATCAGCTCACGGGCGACCGGTCCGAGGAGAAGCTCCGCCTCGCCGACCAGCGTTGCCAGCTCCGCCTCGATACCGGCGGAGGACACGAGTTCCTCCAAGGTCTCGAGCCAGGCGCTGCCCTGGCCGCCGAACGCGACGGCGTAAGGCTCACCGGCGGTCAGACGATCGACGAGGGCGTGGCTGGACTGAAGAGCTCCTGATTCGTCGTCGCGGCCGGTGGACACTCTGTCGTGTTCGTTGATCGTCACGTCTTGTAATCTCCTCAGTCCTGCTTGGTGCACGTCTCGCGTGGTCCGTCGTCTTCGTGTCTGGGGCGTGTGACCCGGCTCCCCTGGGGGGCACACTCGATTCGTCGTCGAATCCCGACTGGTTCGGACATGTCCGCTCCGGCGGACGGTCGTCACGGGCCGTCGTGGACCGTCCCTCGGACACTCCAACCCCACTAAGAGTGTCATAAGAGCAAGCACCATTTTCGCGCCCGAAATGGTTACTGGCGAGTTCTACGCTCGGGTAACCACGCATTGGGTTACGCGGGCCGCTGAACCGCCTGAAGCCTTCCAAGACAAACGTCCTGCTTGCGCATGGTTACGGTCGAGTAGGCGAAACAGCGCTGATCAAGGCATGACTGTGACCAAATCGTTATGTAAAAATTTGGGCTCGACATCACCGGTCGACGAGTCGCGTCCGACACGACAATTCGACGGAATCTGTCTCGTCGAGACAGCCAGCCAACGCAAAAAGTTTGCTGGCAAGACTTACTGATCAGTAAGGTTTAGTCCCATTGCCCGAATTGCGGCTTGAGGACGTGGTTGATGTCCACTCCGATCCCCCCGACGGTCTGCTTGTCGATCTCCACCTGATGCAGATGGGCCGCGGGATGGGTGAACCCCTTCGGCGAACCCCAGTTGTGCTGCCAGAAGTATGCGCCGAGCCCGTCTTGCAGCGCCCAGTCGATGGTCTTGGAGTTGGCGTAGACACCGACGCGCTGGTGGCCCAACACCGTCTCCCAGCCGCGGAGATAGGGGGCGACCTGCGCCTTGTACTGCTCGTATGACGGGTCGTCGTCGATGGAGGTGTAGATGGGAGCGCCGTAGGAACCACCCGCGGCGACATGTAACTGCCAACCGCGCTTGGCGTGCAGAACCCCGGCGTTCTGGCCGCCGAGCCAGTCCGCGGTGTCCTGCTTGCCGAACTGGTAGCAGGACACGATCTTCAGACCGCTCTGGTAGAGGTCGCGCGCCTCGGGAAGCTGGATCGGCTTGCCCAGCATCCACTGTCCGCCGGGTCGGCGGTCGGACACGTAGCGGATAGCTCCATGCGCGCCGGCGGCCCGGATGTCGGAGGCCTTGATGACGCCTGCCGCGTAGTCGAGCAGGATCCCCAGCGGCGCGGCCTGCGCCTGGGGTGCGGACATCAGAG
>DATEIG010000192.1:0-4928 GCA_035279185.1 Mycobacterium sp. | reverse complement strand
ACGCACATGACGCCTGACGGCGTCGCGGACACGTTGGCGGGAATCTTCGCCAGTGCTCTGGACAATCCGAATGTGGGAGTGGACAACGTCACGCTGAAGTCCCCGGCACCACCCATGTCGTTATGAGCATCTCGTTGCTGTTGGAGATGGCGCAGGGCACGGCCCTTGCGCTCAGCGGTGACGCTGCAGTGGTGTCGGGTGACGTGCGTCTGTCCGTCGAGCAGGTGAACACGCTGGCCGACGGCGGCGCAGGCGTCATCACCTCGTCGGGTGCCGCGCACGTTGCCTACATCGGCGCAGGCGGGGCCATGCTGCCGCTGCTGCTGTTCGCCTCGGCGCGGGCCGCGGTACCGGTCACACCGCTGAACTACCGACTGTCCGCCGACGCATTGCGCGCGCTCATCGGGCGGTTGCCCGACCCGCTGGTGATCGTCGACGACGAGTACCGGAACGCGGTCGGCGACACCGGCCACGTCACGATGAGCTCGACGGAGTTCCTCGCCGCCGCCGAAACCGCCGAACCGGCGGCCGAGTTCGCCGATCCCGACGACGTCGCCGTCGTGCTGTTCACCTCGGGCACCACCTCGGCACCCAAAGCCGTTGAGTTGACTCACAACAACCTGACCAGCTACATCACCGGCACCGTCGAGTTCGACTCCGCGGCACCGGGTGACGCCGCGTTGATCTGCGTGCCGCCGTACCACATCGCCGGCGTCTCGGCCGCGCTGTCGAATCTCTACGCCGGACGCCGGGTGGTGTACCTGACGGCCTTCGACGCCACCGAGTGGGTTCGCCTCGTCGACGCCGAAGCCGTCACCTCGGCGACCGTGGTGCCGACCATGCTCGACCGCATCGTCACCGCGCTGGAATCCGCTGACACCACCCTGCCGACGCTGCGCACACTGGCCTACGGCGGCTCCAAAGTGGCACTGCCACTGGTCCGTACGGCCCTGCGCCTGCTGCCCGAGGTCGGCTTCGTCAACGCCTACGGACTGACCGAGACCAGCTCCACAATCGCCGTGCTCGGGCCCGACGACCACCGCGCCGCGTTCGGTTCCGACGACGCGGCCGTGGCGCGCCGACTCGGTTCGGTCGGTCAGCCCGTGCCGTCGGTCGAGGTGCAGATCCGCGCCGAGGACGGCACCGTGCTGGGAGCCGATCAACCCGGCGAGCTGTACGTGCGCGGCGAACAGGTGTCGGGCCGCTACACCGGGCTCGGCTCGGTGCTCGACCCCGACGGCTGGTTCCCCACCCGCGACATCGCCTACCTCGACGCCGACGGCTACCTGTTCATCGGCGGCCGCAGCGACGACACCATCATCCGCGGCGGAGAGAACATCGCCCCTGCCGAGATCGAAGACGTCCTCGTCGAACACCCGCATGTGCGCGACGTCGCGGTTGTCGGCGCCGAGGACCCGCAGTGGGGACAGATCATCGTCGCTGTCGTCGTCCCCGCCGACGGCACCGATCCCGACGTCGAGGACCTGCGCGACTTCGTCCGCAGGCAGCTGCGCGGCTCCAGAACGCCCGACAAGGTCGTGTTCCGCCGCGAACTGCCCACCAACGCGACGGGCAAGGTGCTGCGCCGCGACCTCGTCACCGAGCTCAACGCGACCACGAAGGAGCGCGCATGACGGATCAGGTGGAATCGGCGTGGCCGCACTTCCCCGACTACCGCATCGAGGCGACGCCGTGCTCGCTGACGGGCCAGGTGTGGGCGGGAGACGTGCTCGTCGCCGAAAGCGACGCGTGCCTCCTCGTCACGGAGACCGACCACGTGGATCGGCTGTATTTCCCGCAGGAGTGCATCCGCTGGGAGCAGTTCACGCCGTCCGAACGCACGACGGTGTGTCCGTTCAAGGGCGTGGCGTCCTACTGGCACCTGGCAGCGGATGAGCCAGGAACCGACGACGTCGCGTGGACCTACCGCACTCCGCTACCCGAGGTCGCAGGCATCGAGGGTCATGTCTCGTTCGACTCCCCCGCGCTGCGGGTCGTCGTCGTCGAGCAGTGGCCGGACGGCGGTTCCGTTGCGTCGTCGGTCCCACTGTGGGGTGACGCCGCAGAACTCCTTCGCCTGGTCGACGTCGAACCCTCGGGCCCGAACACCTACACCGGCCCGGCACACGGTCCGACCGGCCGCGACGTGGTGGAGGGCGGTCAATTCGCCGCACAGGCGATCGTCGCCGTGTCGAAGGCGCTGCCGAACCAGCGTGTCACGTCGGCGTCGTTGAGCTTCGTGAAGGCGGCGTCGTTCACGGCTCCGGTGGACCTCGAGGTCGACGTGCTGCGCCGCGGACGGAAGTTCTCCACCGCCGCGGTCCGGATCGGCCAGCACGGCGTACTGCGCACCGCCGGGCTGCTGCTTGCCGACTCCGGCGCCGAGGACGTGATACGCGATGTCGCGGAGATGCCAGACGTCGCGGGCCCGGAAGCCGCAAGCCCGTTCACTGGATTCGGCATGACAGGCCGGGAGATTCGCGTCGTGGACGGCGCCTACGATCCCGACCCGGACCGGGTGGCGGAACCGCGCATCGACGCCTGGATACGCTTTCGCGACGCGCCGTCGGAACCCCACCTGCACAACGCGCTTCTCGCACAGTCGACGACGCACTGGACGATTGCCGCGGGGATGCTCCCCCATCGCGGCTTCGGGGAGGCGCGCGCGCATCGCGATCTCTCCACCGGAATCTTGAAGCTGGACATCGCGTTTCACGACGACGTCGACGTGACCGATTGGCTGCTCTACTCGAACCGGGCGTTCTGGGCCGGCCGGGGGCTGGTGCAGGGTGACGGTCGGGTGTTCACCCGTACCGGCGTTCTCGCCGCCTCCTACGTCGTGCAGGCCATGGTGCGGAACTTCGACCGCGACCCCGCCGCGATGGGTCATGACAGCAGCACGGCGATGTAGCACCCTGTGCGTACATGACAGATGAACACATGTTGTTCTATTATTCACTCCACCGTTCGGGCGTCTCCCGTTCGGCCGTCTGGAGGATGAGATGAATCGACTGAGGGGCAAAGTAGCCCTGGTCACCGGTGCCGCCCGCGGTCAGGGACGCAGCCACGCCGTGCATCTCGCCGATGAGGGCGCCGACATCATCGCCATCGACATCTGCGCCGACATCGAATCCAACGAGTATCCGCTGGCTACTCGCGAGGACCTCGACGAGACGGTCAACCTCGTCGAGAAGTCCGGTCGGCGGGCGTTCTCCGCCGCGGTCGACGTACGCGACCGGTTCGCGCTCAAGGCGGCTCTGGATGAAGCCGTCGCTCAGTTCGGTGGCCTGCACGCCGTTGTCGCCAATGCGGGAATCTGCCCGCAGGGCAACCACATTCCGTACCGCGGTTTCATCGACGCCTTCGACGTCGACTTCGTGGGTGTGGTCAACACCATCCACGTCAGCCTCGACCACCTGACCGCGGGCGGCTCGATCATCGCCACCGGATCCATCGCCGGACTCGTCGACCAGAAGGACCTGGCGACCGGTGGTGGCCCGCAGGGTCCCGGCGGGGCCGGTTACGGCATGGCGAAGAAGATGATCCGCGACTACACGAAGGCCCTGGCGCTGACGTTGGCGCCGCACAACATTCGCGTCAACGCCGTGCATCCCACCAACGTCAACACCGACATGTTGCACAACACGCCGATGTACAAGGTGTTCCGTCCCGATCTGCCCGAGCCGACCCGGGAGGACGCGGAACTGGTGTTCCCCATCCTGCAGGCGATGCCGACGCCGTGGGTGGAACCGGAGGACATCTCGCACGCGATCGTCTACCTCGCCTCGGACGAGTCCCGCTTCGTCACCGGACAGCAACTGTTCGTCGACGCCGGAGCCGGCCTGAAGATGGGTATGTAATAGCGCCTAGGTAGTCCACCAAGGCGCCGTCGGAAAAGCAGGTAGTGCCGCCCGGTATTCGCCGCACCCGGCGTCCCGCACGCTCGTAGCCATGAGCACACGATCGATCACGCTGTCGCGTTGACCGCGGGCACCCCCCTGATGGCGCTGACAATCGGCGCGGCGACGGCGTCGGCCGACAGCACGACGGCGAGCACGTCCTCGTCGCAGGGCGGCTTATCGGTGTCGGTCAACGGCCGCACCGTCGGCGTCGGCAACAGCAGTGCGAGCACCGAACGCGGGAGCCACAGCATCGCCGTGGCGGTCAACAACAGCACCGCGACCGCCGGCGGGTCCCGCAGTGTCGCCATCGCCGTCAACAACAGCACCGCGACCACCGGCAACGGCGTCGGCAACCGGGCTGTCGCCATCAACAACAGCACCGCCCGCGCGGAATACGGCAACGGAAACATCGCCAAAGCCAACGGAAATGCCGACGCGACCGCGGCAGGCGGAGACCACAACACGGCCGTGGTCGACGGGCGGTGCCCGGCCGGCGTGGTGTGCACTCGGAGCTATGCGGTGGCAGGCGGTGGTGACGATAACACGGTTCGCGTGGCGGGCTACAACAACGTCAAGGTCTCCGCGATCGGCAACGGCAATGCAGTCACCGTGCGCGGCAACAACAACGGAGACCCCGTCGGCAGCGGTTCGGTCTTGGGAGTCACGGCGGAAGGTGACAACAACCAGGTGTTCGTCAGCGGCAACCGGAACAGGTATGTCCGCGCCAACGGAGACAACAACACCATCACGATCACCGGCGACGAGAACGTCGGAATCTTCGCCACCGACAACCACAACACCGCGGTGATCAACGGCACTCACAACCGACTGGTCTCCGCCCGCAACGGTGAGCACAACACCGTCGTGATCAACGGCAGCGGGTGGGGCAAGAACGGCGAGACCGTAGCCGAAGGCGGCGGGCAGACGGTGGTGGTGAACGGCGACGCACCGCTGCCCTGGTGGTGAACGGCGACAGGCTATTCCGGCTTGCGGAACGTGTAGACGTTGTACTGCACCAAGTTCATC
>DATEIG010000191.1:0-5303 GCA_035279185.1 Mycobacterium sp. | reverse complement strand
CGCCGCCGCCAACCGACTGGTGCGCTCGGCCGTCTCTCCGTAGGTCCGCGTCCCGTGCCGATCGATCGACGCGGTGTTGTCCGGTGACCGCGCGGCCGCCGCGCCGAGACCGCCTGCCAGCGTGAAGCCCCACTTGGCAAGCGAATTGAGTTGCCGAACGCCACGGTCCGGCCGCGACGCGCGGACCACACCGCTGACGAGCATCGTCTTCATGATGGCGAGATGCAGGGAGTGCCCGTCGCCCATGTTGACGAGCAGCGATGTCGGGCTGCCCTGCAGGTAGTCCGAGATCCGGTGCAGGCCCTCGGAGACCCAGTTGCGGACGGCGGTGTCGCTCACCTTCGCGAGATCGGGATGAAGCAGGCCGATGTGAAACACCCTCAACGCGATCCGCGTACCGCCGGCTTCCGGAGTCAGCCGGATCGACGCGAAACAACGGCCGGCCTCCGACGCCTCGAGCCGCATCTCTGTGCCTGCCCGCAGGATCGTCTGGTTCATGCCGAGGGAGACGGTGTTGCCGCGAGGCGTGGACAGCCGCACCTCATACTGCTGCGCCCCATGGGATATCTGGGTGCACGATCCGAGCCCGCGGAAGAACCGGGGATACCAGTCGGGTGACTCCAGCAGACCCCAGATGTCGGGGCACGGGTGATCCAGCGTCATGTCGAACGCGATCACGTCGTGCGCCACGCTGTCCTACCAGGGTGAGTGCCTGCTGAGAGAACACATTGTGATCGATCGGTCCTCGGAACGGAACTGTTTGTGCACGCGCCGGGCGTGCGATATTTGACGGGGGCGACGAAAATGCATGCATTCGAACCGATTTCGAGGCAATGACGCCGATTCGGCGCGGACCATGTCGACACCGCAATACGCTCCTGACGACAGGGACGGCACCGATCGGCTGGGGGACGTGAAGATGAATCGGGCGACGATCAGGGCAGCAGCGGCGGCCGCCGCGGGGTTGGCGGTACTGATGGGTGCGCCGGTGCCCGCCGGCGCCACCACAGATGACCCCGGATGCGAGATCTTCGGATGGCGGCATCCGATGTGCGCAGGGGGCGCGTGGATGTCACCGCCTGCCGACGACGGGATACCGGGGGACAACGCGGCCGAAGGCGGTATCCCGGCTCCGGCGATGGTGCCGAACGTCGACGGCTCGCTCAGTCCGCCCGGCATGCCCGGCGACGTCTGACCGAAAGGCTCGGCGCCCTCAGTCACCATCGCGGGAGGAGTGGTTTCCCTGGTGGACCGGTGACTCCCAGGTGTACGGCTCTTCGGGGTGCCCGGAGCCGCCGAGGATGAACGAGCGATCGCTGCGGTTGGCCCGCGCGATGGTCGCCATCCACGTTCCGACCGTGCTGAAGCGGTTGCGCACACCGGTGAGGAACGCGATGTGGATGAAGCCCCACCCGAACCAGCCCAGCATACCGGTGAGTTTGACGGGTCCCGCTTCCAGCAGCGCATGGCCGCGGCTGATGTACGCCGCAGAGCCGAGGTCGCGGTAGCGGAAACTCTTGCGCCTGGCCGACTTCAGGTCGCGGCGAATGGAAGCGGCCACGTGCAGACCGCCCTGCATGGCGTTCTCGGCGACCCCCGGTAGTCCGTCGCGCCCCGCCAGGTCGCCGATGACGAAAACGTCAGGGTGGCCGGGCACCGACAGGTCGGCGTCGACCGAAATGCGTCCCGGGCGATCCGTCTCCGCGCCGAGCATCTCGGCCGCGTGTCGGGCGAACGGCACCGCCTCGACGCCCGCGGTCCACAGCACCGTGCGGGCGGCGTACTCCTCGTCGGGTCCGCCCGCTTTCCGGCTCACCGTCACGCCGTCACGGCGAACGTCGGTCACGTGCACGCCGAAGTGCAGTTCGACGCCCAGGTCCCCGAGCGTGCGCGCCGCCCGGTCCGAGAGCGCCGGCCCGAAGCTCTTGAGCACGCGGTCTCCGCCGTCGAAGAGCAGCACCCTGGCGTCCTCGGGTTCGATGCTGTGGAACTCGTTGGCCAGCGAACGCGTGGCGAGTTCCCGGATCTGTCCCGCCAGTTCGACGCCCGTCGGCCCACCTCCGGTGACAACGAACGTCAGCCACTCGTCCCGCGCGGGCCCCGCAGGCAACGTTTCGGCGATCTCGAAGGCCGCGAAGACGCGCCGCCGGATGCTGAGCGCGTCATCGAGCGTCTTCATCCCCGGTGCCCACGCGGCGAACTCCTCGTTCCCGAAATAGGACTGGCGCATCCCTGCCGCGATCACCAGGTAGTCGTAGTCGAGGTCGAACGTCGACTCGTCGGGACGGCGGGCCGTCACCCTGCGTGCGTCCGCGTCGAGCCGGATCGCCTCGCCGAGCAGCGTCGTGACGTTGTCGTGCTTGGCCAGTTCTTCGCGCAGCGACCTGCTGATCTGGCCGATGCTGAGGGTGCCCGTGGCGCACTGGTACAGAAGCGGTTGAAATACGTGGCACGCCGCGCGGTCCAGGACAGTCACGTCCACGTCGACGCGCCCGAGCCTGCGGGCGCAGAAGAGTCCGCCGAACCCACCGCCGATGATCAGGACCTTGGGCCGCTCTTCACTCATCTCGCACCTACCGCGGGTGTCAGGTGACATGACGAATCCGTACCCGCTCGCACGGCGACACCAACCTCGAGGCGCCGACGAGCTTCAGCGGAAGCGGACGTTCAACGTGGCCAGGCCGAAGATCTTCTTGCCACCGGACTTCGCCCCCACGATCACGACGCCGCTGCGGTTCTCGGGGTCCAGAGACTTGACCCGGCCGCTGAACTCGATGTCGCAACCCTCGGCGGCCGACACGATCGCTGGCGCCGACAGCCGGATGGCGTACCGGGTCACCGCGCCGGGGTCGCCCGACCACGCGGAGGCGAAGCCCGCGCCGAGGCCCATGGTCAACATCCCGTGGGCGATCACATCGGGCAGGCCGGCGAGTTTGGCGATGTTCTCGTCCCAGTGGATCGGGTTGGCGTCGCCTGCCACGCCCGCATAGTTGACGAGGTCACCGCGCGACAGTGTGGCGTGGTGCACCGGTAGCTCGTCGCCGACCGACACCTCGTCGAAGCTCCGCGTGCCCAGGGCGCGGGCCGCGTCGTCGGCGACCCGGATGTCGCCGTCAGGCCGCACTTCCTTGGCGTAGGCGCCGCCTTGTCCGACCTCGAGGATGTTGACGTCGTGCATCATCATCTTGTGCACGGCTGTCTTGATCGCCGGATCGACGTCCTCGGTGGTCAGCCCGACGACGGTGGTGTGCAGGGTGTGCACCCGCTCGCCGGCGGCGTCGGTGAACGTGTTCGTCACCGTGATCAGGTCTCTGCCCGCAATCCTGCGGACCGATGTCAGCTCGACGTCGACGACCAGTTCGTCACCCGCCACGATCGGACGGTGTTGCTCGAAGACCTCCTCGGTCTGCATGTAGGTGTCGTAGCCGACGACGATCTCTTCGAACATGCGGCGGTTGCAGGTCATGCCCGGGGTCGACGTGAACGTCAGCGGCGCCACCAGGTCTGAATAGCCCAGCTCGCCGGCCGCGGCGACCTTCCAGTGCGCCGGGTGATAGTCCTGCACGGCGCGGGCGTATTCACGCACCTTCTCCCGGCCGACCAGATAGGTGTCGTCCATCCGGTACCAGTGCCCGACCCGCGCTTCCAGCGGCGACGCTTCTGCTGTTGCGCTCATTCGAGCACAGTAACGTGCGGCCGATCAGGCCTCATCCGCCTGGTAGCAGCGGATCGAGCAGCGCCAATTCCGCGGTGCTGACCCACGACGGGTTCGCCTGCTGCGGTGAGCGGAACACCTCCATGGACATGAGCCCGTCGACCGCTGACACCTGTGCCGCCGTCACCGGCTCGTCGAACAGCGGTATGTGGACAGGGACGTGCAGCCGACTGTCGTCGCGGGTCACATCTCCCGTAACCCTGCCCGCACCCCAGAATCCGCGCTGCGGATGGGCGGCGACCCAGAAGAGGACCCGCTGGCCGGGACGGATGAGTCGCGTCCGGTAGTTGTCTGCGACGCACCAGAGCGGTGTGGTCTCGCCTGCCGCGCGCATGGCGTCCAGCGGAGTCCTGCTCGGGTTGCATTTGATGACCCACGCCCCGAGGTTTTCGGGGGTCACGCTGGGCTTCTGCCGCACGAGCGGCCCGTCCCTAGGCTGGTGTGGTGCTGTTCCTGCTCTTCGGGTTGACCACCAAACAGAAAATCCTCGGGCCGGGGCAGGTGAGGACCTGTCCCCGCTGTCACAACACGACCCAGTGGACGCGGATGCGGGAGTTCAAGCAGTTCACCCTGTTCTTCGTTCCCCTCGCCCGGTGGAAGCGCAGGCAGTTCGAGGTCTGCGGTATATGCGGTGCGGCCATCGCGGAGTGAGGACGTCGGCGCCGCTGCGGTGACCCCGCCCTAACCGTCCGAGGGCTTGTCCACCTCATCGTCGGGCAGGGGAAGCGCCTGTGCGCCCGGCGTCGCGGGAGCCAGCACGTCGTCGTCCTTCTCGAAGGGCTCCGGCGTTACATTTTCCTCTGGTGTTGTCATGCCGTACCCGTACCCCGACGTGCGTGGCGGTAATCCGACCTGCCGTCGCTCGACGATAATGAGAGGCGTCGACGAGGAGGTGAGAGAGGCTGACGAAGTCGTTTCCCGACAGGGCCACATTGGAGCGCGTTCTCGACACTGCGTCTCGCGCACCGTCGTTGAGGAATCTGCAGCCGTGGCGATGGCGAGTCGACAGCGCCGGTGTGCATTTGCACGCGGACTGGGAACGCCGAGCGGGGGACTCGCTCACCGACCGCCGCGATGTCCTGCTGGGCTGCGGCGCTGTGCTCGACCATTGCGCGACAGCGCTGGCGGCGACGGGGTGGATCCCGCGGGTGCGCCGGTTCCCTCACGGCGACCACGACAGCCACCTGGCGATCCTGGAGGTGGTCGATGGGCCACCCCGCGAGTCGGCCGTCGAACTCGCGGCCGCCATCCCGCGTCGTCGGGCGGACCGCCGCCCCTTCACGGCGTCGCTGTCGCCGGGCTCGCTGGAGTTGTTGCACATCCGCGCGGCACGCATGCAGGTCGAACTCGCTGTCGTGCCGCGGGTTCGGTGGACCCGGCTCGGCGACGGCGGCGTGGTTCTGCGCTACGGCGCAGGCGCCGCGCCCGACGCGAACGTCGACGATGCGGTGATGCTGGTGCTTGCCACGAGCCGCGACGACGACTCCATGCGGCTACGCGCGGGTGAGGCGCTCAGCCGTGTCGTCCTCACCGCTGCCGCGATGGGTCTGGCGAGCTGTCCGCTGACGGAACCGTTGAACGACAACAG
>DATEIG010000190.1:0-7207 GCA_035279185.1 Mycobacterium sp. | reverse complement strand
CGAGTTGGCCATCGTCATCTTGTCGGCCTTGACCAGGATGTCGCCGCGCAACCAGGTGAACAGGTCGATGTGCTGCATGCGTGCCACCGGATCCCAGCCCTGCGATTCGGCGTAGACGGGGGCCGTCACATCGGTATGGGTCCAGTCGGCGCGGAAACCGGGCAGTACCGCCTGCAACTGGGCGTCGGAGAAGCTGCGGGCATTGCCGTAGTAGCGCTCCTCGAGGGTCTGGCTGCCCCTGTGCAGCAGGCTCTTGCCGCGCATGCCTTCTGGCAGCGGTGCCGACACCTTGGCCATCGAGCGTCGCAGCGGCCGGGGGAGATAGCCGAAAGGCTTGAGGGACAAGGGTTCCCGATAGATCGTGTAACCGCCGAAGAGCTCGTCGGCGCCCTCGCCGGACAGCACCACCTTGACGTGCTTGCGCGCTTCGCGGGCGATGAAGAACAGCGGCACCAGCGCGGGGTCGGCGACGGGTTCGTCGAGATACCAGACGATCTCGGGGAGGGCTGCGACGAACTCGGCCTGGCTGACGACCTTGGTCACGTGGCGTGCGCCGATCGCCTCCGCCGACGCGACCGCGACGTCCACCTCCGAGAAGCCCTCCCGCTCGAAGCCGGTGGTGAACGTGATCAGCCGCGGGTTGTGGCGCATCGCCAGCGCCGCGATCGCGGTCGAGTCGATTCCACCCGACAGGAAGGACCCGACCGTCACGTCGGCGCGCATGTGCTTGGCCACCGAGTCCTCGAGCACCGCGGTGATCTCGTCGTAGCGGCTCTGCTCGGAACCGGCGCGGAACGGCACAGCCGAGAACCGCGGCGTGAAGTAGCGCCTCACCTCCGGCGCGGCGCCGGGCCTGATCCTGGCGTAGCTGCCGGACTCCAGCCGCCGTATGCCGCGGTGCAGCGTCTCGGGCTCCGGCACGTACTGCAGCACGGTGTAGTGCTGCACGGCACGGTCGTCGATACCGAGGTCGATGCCGAGCTCGTCGGCCAGGTCGAGCAGGCACTTCTTCTCGCTGCCCACCGCCGTGCCTGCCGTGCCGGTGGCCATGTAGAGCGGTTTGATGCCGAAGGGGTCACGCGCACAGAGCAATTCGCGTTCGACGGTGTCCCACAGGGCGAACGCGAACATTCCGCGCAGCCGGGACAGCGATTCGGTGCCCCAGTGGTGATAGGCGGCGATGATCGCCTCGCCGTCGCCGTCGGTGTTGAACTGAGCCCCGATGGCCGCCAATTCCTCGCGCAGTTCCAGATAGTTGTAGATCTCGCCGTTGAAGACCAGCACGTAGCGGTCGGGCGTCTCGGCCGGACCCCAGCGCAGCGGCTGGTGGCTGTGGGCGATGTCGATGATCGACAGCCGGTTGAAGCCGAGAACCACGTCGGCGTCGTGCCAGGTGCCCGGCTCGTCGGGGCCGCGGTGACGCATCAGATGGGAGGCGCCCGACACCGCCTCGACCAAGCCCTCGGAGACGTCGGCGGACGGGTCAGTCAGCAATGCCAGCAGTCCGCACACGGCGCCAGTATGCCGAATTGCCGGCGGGCGACGAGGGGCAGCACCCCGATGTGGGAGCCACATCGAGACCTGCGCCCAGGGGTGGTCTACGCTGCGTAGTATTCGCCTGGTTCTACCGACTTCTAGGAGGCTCCAACGTGACACCTCGCGGACGCTGGGTGGTGGCACGGAGAGCGGCATTGGCGGTCGTCCTCGGCGCGACTGCGCTGCTGCTCAGCGGGTGCAGTTGGTCGGAGGTTCTCGGCCTCGGCTGGCCCGACGGCATCACCCCTGAGGCGCACCTCAATCGCGAGCTGTGGATCGGCTCGGTCATCGCCGCGTTCGTCGTCGGCGCGATCGTGTGGGGCCTGATCTTCTGGTCCTCGGCGTTCCACCGGCACAAGAAGGGCGACACCGAGCTGCCGCGTCAGTTCGGCTACAACATGCCCTTGGAACTGGTGCTCACCGTCGTGCCCTTCCTGATCATCTCGGTGCTGTTCTACTTCACCGTCGTGGTGCAGGAACGGATGCTGCACAAGGACCCCAACCCCGAGGTCGTCATCGACGTCACCGCCTTCCAGTGGAACTGGAAGTTCGGCTACCAGAAGATCGCGTTCGCCGACGGCACCTTCGACTTCGACGGCGCCGACCCGGACCGCAAGATGGCTGTGGCCTCGGGTCCTGAAGGCCTCGAGGGAGAGCACGGCGGCGAGTTCGGCGTCATCGGCAACAAGAACCCCGAGGACCGGACCTACCTCAACTTCGACAAGGTCGAGACGCTCGGCACCAGCAGCGAGATCCCGATCCTCGTGTTGCCCGCGGGCAAGCGCATCGAGTTCCAGCAGGCCTCGGCCGACGTCGCGCACGCGTTCTGGGTGCCCGAGTTCCTGTTCAAACGGGACGTCTATCCCGATCCCGCGGCGAACAACCAGGACAACAAGTGGCAGATCAGCGAGATCACGAAGACGGGTGCGTTCGTCGGTCGCTGCGCCGAGCTCTGCGGGACCTACCACGCGATGATGAACTTCGAGCTGCGCGTGGTCGAGCCCAACGATTTCAAGGCCTACCTCCAGCAGCGCATCGCGGGTAAGACCAACGCCGAAGCGCTCGCCTCGATCAACCAGTCGCCCACGGCGGTCACCACCCGCCCGTTCGACACCCGCCGCGGGGAACAGGTGGGAGTACCTCCTCAGGCCAGTAAGTAGGGAGCTCCATGCATATCGAAGCCAGGCTGTTCGAGTTCCTGACCGCGTTCTTCCTTCTCGCCGCGGTGGTGTATTCGGCGCTCACCGAGATCTTCGGGCAGGGCGGCGTCGAATGGGCAGGTGCCACGGCACTCGTCATGACCGCCGGGCTGACGCTCATCACCGGCACCTTCTTCCGGTTCGTGGCGCGGCGGCTCGACACCAGGCCTGAGGACTACGAGGACGCCGAGATCAGCGACGGCGCCGGCGAGCTCGGGTTCTACAGCCCGCACAGCTGGTGGCCGATCGTGATCGCGCTGTCCGCGTCGGTCACCGCCGTCGGCATGGCGTTGTGGTTGCCGTGGCTGATCGTGGGGGGCGTGGTGTTCATCCTGGCCTCGGTTGCCGGGCTCGTCTTCGAGTACTACGTCGGGGCCGAGAAGCACTGACCGTTCAAGGTCACATCTGGGCGTCAGTTGGCCGGAAGCGCGCGGTGCGAATTCGATCCGCTCATCGGTTTCGGTAGGGTTTGCCGAGGCCGTGTACGTCGCTGTCAGCCGCTTGCTGTCGCGCCGATGAGTAGTGGAGAAGGATAGGCGTAAATGAGCGGGCCGAATCCCCCAGGACCGGACTCCGAGGAATCGGACGTCCCGGAACAGGAACCGGGAACGCCGACCGCCGAGGAAGACAGCGTCGCCGACGCCACCGGCGAGACGGAGATCCACTCGCGTGCCTACTCGGCCCCGGAGTCCGAGCAGTTCACCGCCGGCCCCTACGTCGCCGCCGACCCCGATCTCTACGACTACGACGAATACGACAGGACCGAGGTCGTCGACGGCGGCAGGCCGCCGCGCTGGCCGTGGGTGGTCGGCGTCGTCGCGATCATCGCCGCCATCTCCCTCGTCGTATCCGTCTCGTTGCTGGTGATGGGCACGGAGTCCGACAATCTCAACGCCCAGGGCGGTCCGACGTCGAGCACCACGACGACGCCGCCCGTGCAGGACGAGATCACCACGACCACCCCGCCGCCGCCGCCTCCGCCGCCTCCGTCGTCCGAGGAGCCGCCACCTCCGCCGCCTCCGGAGACGGTGACGGTGACCGAGCCGCCGCCCGCGCCCGCACCGGCGCCAGCGCCAGAGGAGCCGGCACCGCCGCCACCGGAACAGCCGCCCAGTTCGGCTGCGCCGCCGCCGCCGACGACGACGCGCGCAGGACCGCGTCAGGTGACCTATTCGGTGACCGGCACCAAGGCGCCGGGTGACATCATCACCGTCACCTACATCGACGCGTCGGGACGCAGTCGCACCCAGCGAAACGTCTACATCCCGTGGTCTCTGACCGTGACGCCGATCTCGCAATCCGAGGTCGGGTCGGTGCAGGCGTCGAGCCTGTTCTTGGTCAGCAGGCTCAACTGTTCGATCACCACGAGCGACGGCACCGTGTTGTCCTCGAATACCGGCAACTCCGCACAGACAAGCTGCTGATGACACACAACACTGGGGCCGCGGCCCGCTCGCGGCTCAACCCGACGGCGAACGACGCCGACAACACCGACCGAATCCTGCTCGCCGCGTGCGCGGCGGTCTGGCTCGCCGTGCTGGGGTCGGCGGTGGCGGCCACGGTGGCACTGGTCGACCTCGGCAGCAGGCACCAGGAATCGTCGTCGAGCGAGTCCGGCACGCCGTGGTTGCTGTACGGCGTGATCGCGGTGTCGGCGCTCGTCATCGTCGGCGCCATTCCGCTCCTCATTCGCGCCAGGCGCACAGCGCTCGACGATCCGCGCGGTGGACAGGGTGGCGGCAATCGAGTTGCGCCAGCGCGCACTCAGGCGGCACCCAGGGGCGTCGACCCGCGCACACAGAACCTTCGCACCGCCCAGGCGCCCACGGCCCGCCAGCGCGGCGCCTATTCGGCGTCGGGGATCAGCACGTTCGATGCGGGGCTACCGCCCGCCGTGGACCGGGTGTGGCTGCGTTTCGCGGTGGTCATCGCACTCGCCATGGGCGTGGCACTGTTGGCCATCGGCATCGCCACCTATCTGATGGCGGCGGGCCACGACATGTTCGCGTGGACGGCCTACGCCGTCGCCGGCCTCGTCACGCTGGCGATGCCTGCGGCTCCGGTCATCTATCTACGGCAGTTGCACGGGCTCGTCGACGCGCACTGACCCGCCGATCCCGCCGCGGGTCAGTGTCCGTTGGTCGAGCCGTGCCCGTTGGAACCGTGGCCGTTGCTGCCGTGCCCGTTCGTGCCGTGCCCGTTGGACGAGCCGTTGCCGTCCTGGTGCTCGCGCAGCGCGGTCAGAGCCCGGCGCTCTCCGGCGTGCTGAGCCTCGACGAGCGCGTCGTGCTGGTCGGCCGGATCGGGGCGCAGGAAGCTGCCGGTGCCGGGGGAGCCGCCGGAGCCCAGCTTGTTCATCCGCTTCGGCACAGGTGCGCCCTGGTACTCCAGCGGAATCGCGTGGCCGTGGTCGTCGACCGGGCCCAGAGGCTGGTGCAGCTCGATGTAGGCACCGTGCGGCAGGCGCTTGATGATGCCCGTCTCGATGCCGTGCTCGAGCACGCCGCGGTCGCTGCGCTGAAGTCCGACACACCACCGGTAGGTGAGGTAGTAGACGATCGCGGGCACCACGAACACCCCGATGCGGGCGATCCACGTCGTCGCGTTCAACGAGATGTGGAAGTTCAGCGCGATGATGTCGTTCATGCACGCCAGCGTCAGCACCATGTAGAACGCGATCGCCATTGCGCCGAGCGAGGTGCGCACCGGTACGTCGCGCGGCCGCTGCAGCAGGTTGTGGTGTGCGTTGTCCTTGGTGAAGATCTTCTCCAGGAACGGATAGATGATCAGCAGGATGAAGATCACACCCATCAGCAGCGCGACCCAAACCGGTTGCGGGATGGTGTGTCCGAAGGGATAGATCTCCCACGGCGGGAAGATGCGCAGCAGGCCGTCGGTCCACATCATGTAGAAGTCCGGCTGGCTGCCCGCCGACACCTGTGACGGTTTGTACGGGCCGATGTTCCAGATCGGGTTGATCTGCAGCAGGCCGCCCATGAGGCCGAGGATGCCGGTGACCATCGCGAAGAAGGCGCCCGACTTGACCGCGAACACCGGCATCACGCGCACACCCACGACGTTCGTCTCGGTGCGGCCGGGGCCGGGGAACTGCGTGTGCTTCTGGAACCACACCAGTGCGAGGTGAACACCGATGAGCGCCAAGATGATTCCGGGGAACAGCAGGATGTGGATCGCGTAGAGGCGGGGGATCAGGATGTCGCCGGGGAAGTCGCCGCCGAACAGCGCCCAGTGCAGCCAGGTGCCGATCACCGGCATGCCCATCGTGATGCCCGACAGCGCGGCGCGAATGCCGGTGCCCGACAACAGGTCATCCGGCAGCGAGTAGCCGAAGAAGCCCTCGAACATCGCCAGGATCAGCAGCAGCGAGCCGATCACCCAGTTGGCTTCGCGCGGGCGCCGGAACGCGCCCGTGAAGAAGATGCGGGCGAGGTGGACCATGATCGAGGCGGCGAAAAGCAGTGCGGCCCAATGGTGCACCTGGCGGACGAACAGGCCGCCGCGCACTTCGAAGCTAATGTCGAGCGACGTCTCGTACGCCCTCGACATCGCCACGCCGCGCAGAGGCTGGTACACGCCGTTGTAGGTGACCTCGGTCATCGACGGGTCGAAGAACAACGTCAGGTACACGCCGGTGAGCAGCAGGACGATGAAGCTGTACAGGGCGATCTCACCCAGCAGGAACGACCAGTGGGTGGGGAACACCTTGTTCAGCTGCCTGCGGACAGCCGCCGAAGGGTGGTAGCGCGAGTCGATCGCATCGCCCTGTCGGGCCGCGATCTCCGCGGCGCTGGGTGGTTTTGGCAGTTTCGGACTCATGATCGCCGCTCCCAGAATGCCGGTCCGACGGGTTCGATGAAGTCACCGTTGGCGACCAGGTACCCGTCCTTGTCGATGGTGATGGGCAGCTGCGCCAACGCGCGCGCAGCCGGGCCGAATATGGGTTTTGCGAAGTGCAACGCGTCGAACTGCGACTGGTGGCACGGGCAGAGGATGCGATAGGTCTGCTGTTCGTAGAGCGACGAGGGGCAGCCCAGATGCGAGCACACCTTCGTGTAGGCGAACAGGTCGCCGAAGTTGAAGCTCTCCTGGCCTTGTCGCTTGACGACCCTGTTCATGTCGTTGGGCTTGATGCGGATCAACATCACCGGGTTGCGGACGCCCATCCCGATCTCGTTGAGCCGGTGGTGCGACTCGACGGTGGTGCCGTCGCCGTCGGACTCACGCCAGGGGAAGACCGTTTCCATGCCGCCCGCGTCGATGTCCTCGGGGCGCATCTTGACCAGCGGCGAGGCCGACGAGTTGGCGGTGGCGCGGGCCAGATAGATCGTCTCGCCCGTGAAGCGCGGGGTCCAGTCGGACGTCCACAGCACGGCCTTCTTGCCCTCGGCGGTCGGCACGACCGGCTTCCACGGGTTCTTGATCAGTCCGCCGACGAACGCGACGAGCGTGCC
>DATEIG010000189.1:0-4096 GCA_035279185.1 Mycobacterium sp. | reverse complement strand
ACGACTATCCCTTCGACATGATGACCGAGCGCTACGATTTCGTCGCTCACAACAACAGCAATTGGAAAATCTTCGCCGACGCGTTCCAGGAGTACTATCACGTCCCGTCGCTGCACAGCCAGCAGGTGCCGACGGCCGTGCGCCAGCCCAACGCCACCTTCGAATGTGGCCATTTCCAGATCGACGGTCCGCATCGGTTGGTGTCCACGGCGGGCACCCGTAGATGGCTGCTCGACCCGGAATTCATGTATCCGGTCGAACGTGTCACCCGCAGCGGCCTTGTGGGTCCGTGGCGCACGCCGGAGACTCATCAGTCAGCAGGGCTGAATCCGGGCGGCATAGAACCGTGGGGAATCACCAACTTCCAGATCTTCCCCAACCTCGAGATCCTCATCTATCACGGGTGGTACCTGCTCTACCGGTATTGGCCGACATCGCATAACACTCATAAGTTCGAGGCGTACAACGCATTCCATCCGGCTCGCACCGTCCGCGAGCGCATCGAGCACGAGGTCGCCTCGGTGGTCCTCAAAGAGTTCGCACTGCAGGATGCGGGCATGCTGGGCGGTACGCAGGCGGCACTCGAGTACGGCCTGGGCGAGCCGACAGTCGACGACTTTCCGCTCAACGACCAGGAGATCCTCGTGCGCCACCTGCACAAGGTGGCCGTCGACTGGGTCGAGCAGTACAAGCGCGAGCGCACTCCGGTGGAGGTGTGACCATGTCCGAGAAGCGGCTCCCGAGTGCCTTCGCCGAACTCGAGCGGTTCGCCGACAAATGGTGTCTGGCAACCGAACCGGAGCGGTGGGAAGTCCGGCTCTCCACGCCGATGGTCGAACTGCGGGAGTTCTACGACACGGTCACGCCCCGGTTCGAGGAAGCCATCGACTACTGCGACAAGTTCCCCCTCGACGACATCCCCGAGGACGCGCTGAACCTGCTGCACCTCGTCTACTCGATGATCATGGTGTCGATGGCCATCGAGGTGTTCGGTCAGCAGAAGCCCACCGATTCAGCCGACGCCGTCATCGACCGAGTAGGAGCGCCGGTGCCATGAGTCTGCTCACGATCAACAAGCTCACCGAGTCGGTCGGCGCGGAAGTGCTCGGCGTCGACTCCGAACGGCTCGCCAACGACGACTCGCTCGGCGCGGCGGTGCTCGAGGCGCTCGAGGACAACGGCGTGCTCGTCTTCCCCGGGCTCGGGCTGAAACCCGAGGCGCAGGTCGAGTTCTGCCGTCGACTCGGTGAAATCGACCATTCGTCCGACGGCCATCATCCCGTTGCCGGCATCTATCCCGTCACCCTGGACAAGACGAAGAATGCGTCGGCGGACTATCTGCGCGCGACCTTCGACTGGCACATCGACGGATGCACGCCGATCGAGGACGCCTACCCGCAGATGGCCACCGTGCTGTCGGCCAAACAGGTCGCGGCCTCCGGCGGCGAGACCGAGTTCGCGAACTCCTACGCGGCCTACGACGCGCTGTCCGAGGCGGAGAAGCAGCGGTACGCGTCACTGCGCGTCGTGCACTCGCTGGAGGCGTCGCAACGCCGGGTCACACCGGATCCGTCGCCCGAAGTGTTGGCCAAGTGGCGGTCCAGGCGCACGCACGCCCATCCGCTGGTGTGGACGCATCGCAGCGGTCGGCGGTCGCTGGTGCTCGGGGCGTCCGCCGACTACGTGGTCGGGATGGATCTGGACGAGGGCAGGGCGCTACTGGCCGATCTGCTCGATCGCGCCACGGCTGGTGACAAGGTGTACAGCCACACGTGGTCCGTCGGCGACACGGTCATCTGGGACAACCGCGGCGTGCTTCACCGCGCGGCCGCCTACGACCCGGGCTCACCTCGGGAAATGCTGCGCACGACCGTGCTGGGCGACGAGCCGATACAGTAGCCGCCACCGCGGCTGCTGGGCGAGTGCTCAGCGCTCTCGTTGACGGCAGGCAGCCATTATGGAAATCTAATAGCCGCATATGAGAATCGCATTCTCGTGTCCTGAGATTCTCGAAACGGAGGGCGCATGACGGAGGACCTCACCTCGGTCGACTTTTTCCGGGACGGTCGTCTGACGGATGACCCCTACCGGTTCTACGAGGCGCTTCGCAACAAGTGCCCGGTCACCCGCGAGAATCACTACGGCGTGACCATGGTGACCGGCTGGCAGGAGGCCGTCGACGTCTACAACGACGCCGACACCTTCTCGTCCTGCGTCTCGGTGACGGGTCCGTTCCCCGGCTTTCCGGTACCGCTTGAGGGCGACGACGTCACCGACCTCATCGTCAAGCACCGCGACGAGATCCCGTTCAGCGACCAGCTTCCGACGCTCGACCCGCCGACGCACACGAACCACCGCGCGCTCCTGATGCGGCTGATCACACCCAAGCGCCTCAAGGAGAACGAGGACGCGATGTGGCAACTGGCCGACGACATCCTCGACGACTTCCTGGCGCCCCGGAACGATGAGTTCATCAAAGGCTTCGCAGGACCGTTCACGCTGCGGGTGATCGCCGACCTGCTCGGTGTGCCCGAGGGGGATCGCCCCGAGCTCCTCGAGCGGCTGGCGCGCGGCACCCACGGCAGCGGACTGGGCAATGCGGACAAGACGTTGAACAAGACTCCGCTGGAGTACCTGTACGACGTCTTCGCCACCTACGTCGAGGACCGCAGGCGTGAACCTCGCGACGATGTGCTGACCGGGCTCGCCACCGCGACGTTCCCCGACGGCACCACCCCTGAGGTCGGCGACGTCGTGCGGGTGGCCACCAACGTCTTCTCCGCGGGTCAGGAGACGACGGTGCGGCTGCTGTCGACGGCGTTGAAGGTCATCGGTGATCAGCCCGAGATCCAGCAGAAGCTGCGCGACGACCGCAGCCTGCTGCCGAACTTCATCGAGGAGTGCCTGCGTATCGAGAGCCCGGTGAAGGGCGACTTCCGGTTGTCGCGGACACCGACGACGATCGGGGACGAAGCCCTGGCCGCCGGTTGCACGGTGATGGTGGTCAACGGCGCCGCCAACCGCGATCCGCGCCGGTTCGACGACCCGGACACGTTCGACCCTGAACGCAAGAACGCGCGCCAGCACCTCGCGTTCGGCCGTGGCATTCACAGCTGTCCGGGCGCGCCGTTGGCACGGGCTGAAACGAGGGTCGGGCTGGAACGTCTGCTGGACCGGACGACCGACATCCGGATCAGCGAAGCGCATCACGGTCCGGCGGGAAGCCGTCGCTACCAATACATTCCGACGTACATCCTGCGTGGCCTGACGGAATTGCACCTCGAATTCGACCTCGCCGACGAGCGCTCATGAAGGTCACCGTCGACGAGGACCGCTGCCGCGGCCACGGCATGTGCCTGACGCTGTGCCCCGAGGTGTTCACCATGACCGACGACGGTTACGCGGTCGCGGATCCTGAAGTGGTGCCCGCGGGTCTCGAGGATGCGGCCAAAGAGGCCATCGTCAACTGCCCCGAACAAGCCATCGTCGAAACCGACTGAGTCACAAGGAGAAATCAGTGCCCAAGGGTTACGTGGTCATCACCGAGGACGTGAAGGATCCTGCCGGGATGGGGGAGTACGCCAAGCTCGCCTCCAAGGCGATGGCGGGCGCGACCATCCTCGCGTTCGACACGAAGGCAGAGGAGATCGAAGGGGAGTGGCACGGCACCCAGACCGTCCTGCTCGAGTTCGAGTCGCCGGAGGCCGCCCGCGAGTGGTACAACTCCGACGCCTACCAGGAGGCCGCCAAGCTGCGGCAGAAGGCCGCCGACTGCAACGGCGCCATCCTGCACGGCCTGGGCTGACGCACTGGTGCCGCTTCACGCCCAAACCGACGTTCGGGCGCGTTATAGCGGCGTGTCGCAACCCAAATGTCGGTTTCGGCGGTGAGGTATCACTCGTCGCGGATCGAGATGGCCTGGCGCGGACACTGCCGCACCGACTCGCGGATGCGGTCCTCGTTCTCCGGCGTCACCTCGTCCTGCAGGACGTGCAGGTAGTCCTGGTCGTCGAGGTCGAAGACCTCCGGGATGATGCCCATGCAGACCCCGTTGCTCTCACAGAGCCCGAAGTCGACTTCGATCTTCTGCGTCATC
>DATEIG010000188.1:0-5487 GCA_035279185.1 Mycobacterium sp. | reverse complement strand
GATCACGACGTTGCCCGCACGTGCCGCGTTGAGCACCCCTGCGACCCCGAGCACGGAGCTCGGGTTGAACTGCATCGGGTCGAGGAATGCGTCGTCGATGCGGCGGTAGATGACGTCGACCTGGCGCTCACCCTCGGTGGTGCGCATGTAGACGGTGTTGTCGCGGCAGAACAGGTCGCGGCCTTCGACGAGTTCGACGCCCATCTGCCGGGCCAGCAGCGAGTGCTCGAAGTACGCGGAGTTGTAGACGCCGGGGGTCAGCACCACGACCGTCGGATCGGCCTCGTTGGACGCGGCCGCGTTGCGAAGCGCCCTCAGCAGATGCGACGAGTAGTCGCCCACGGCACGGACCCGGTGGGTGGCGAACAGGTTCGGGAAGACCCGCGCCATGGTGCGGCGGTTCTCCATCACGTAGGAAACGCCCGAGGGCGACCGCAGATTGTCCTCGAGGACGCGGAAGTTGCCCTGCCCATCGCGCACCAGATCGATTCCGGCGACGTGGATGCGCACACCGTTGGGCGGGACGATGCCCGCCGCTTCGCGATGGAAGTGTTCGCAGGAGGTGACCAGCCTGCGCGGGATGATTCCGTCGCGCAGGATTTCCTGCTCGCCGTAGATGTCGTCGAGGTACATCTCCAGCGCCATGACCCGCTGCCGGATGCCCTTCTCCAGGCGCGACCACTCCGACGCGGAGATCACCCGCGGCACCAGGTCCAGCGGGAAGGGGCGCTCCTGCCCGGACAGCGAGAACGTGATGCCCTGGTCGATGAACGCGCGGCCCAGCGCGTCGTTGCGCGCTTCGAGTTCGGAGGCGTCCGACGGCGCGAGTTCGGCGTAGATGCCTTTGTAGGGTGTGCGGACGTTGCCCTGCGCGTCGAACATCTCGTCGAAGGCTTCCGAGTAGCTGCCCAGCTGGTTGTAGCCGTCGAAGATGCCGTCGTGGCGGACGGGCCTGCGACTGGCGGAGCGTGCGGACTTGGTGGGCTGCGAAGGCAATGTACGAACGCTCACCCTTGACATGCTGCCCCATTCGCCTCGTTTGCGCAGGCCAGCGGCTTCCTGGCGGTAGCCGCTTTGGGCATTTACCCGCTGCGCTGGTAATCTGAACGCTCGCTGCCCGCACATCGGGCGCCCGAAGACCTTTTCACATCCAACTCTTGAAATACGAAGGAACTAGCGCGTGGCCAACATCAAGTCGAAGGTAAAGCGCATCAAGACCAACGAGCTTGCCCGACTCCGCAACCAGTCGGTGAAGTCCTCGCTGCGCACGGCTGTCCGCTCGTTCCGCGAAGCCGCCGAGTCCGGCGACAAGGACAAGGCAGGCGAACTGCTCGTCTCGACCAGCCGCAAGCTGGACAAGGCCGCGAGCAAGGGCGTGATCCACAAGAACCAGGCGGCGAACAAGAAGTCCGCGCTGGCCCGCGCCTTCAACAAGATCTGATCCGCGCTACTCGCTGACCAGCTCCGCCACCTTCCGCACCGCTGCTTCCAGCGCATAGTCGGCGTCGGCCGCCGCGCCCTTGACGTCGGCGTTCAACGTCGCGACCAGCTGCATGGCCGTCGCGACCGATTCCCGCGACCATCGTCGCGCCTGCTTCTGCGCCTTCTGCACCCGCCAGGGCGGCATCCCCAACTCGGATGCCAGCCGGTAGGGATCACCCGACAGCGGGCCGACCCTGGCGATCGTGTGCACGGCCTCGGCGAGCGCATCGGCCAACACCACCTGCGGTTCGCCGCTCATCATCGCCCAGCGCAGGGCTTCAGCAGCGCCCGCGACGTCACCGACCACCGCCTTGTCGGCGATGTCGAACCCTTTGACCTCGGCCTTGCCGCTGTAATAGCGGCGAACCGCCGCGGCGTCCACCGTGCCGCCGGTGTCGGCGACGAGCTGGGAGCACACTGCCGCGAGCTCCCTGATGTCGGAGCCCACCGCGTCGAGCACCGCGGTGACCGTGTCATCGGACACTTTCACTTTCAGCGCACGGAACTCACCCCGCACGAAGTCGGTCCGCTCGGCGGCCTTGGTGATCTTGGCGCACGGGTGGACCTCCGCACCGAGACTCTTCAGCTGGCCTGCCAGCGCCTTGGCGCGACCCCCGCCCGAGTGCACCACGACGAGCAGCGTGCCGTCGGGCAGGTCGGCGGCCGCGGACTCGATCAGGGCGACGGCCTCCTTGCCCGCCTCCGCGGCGGACTCCAGCACCACGACACGCTGGTCGGCGAACAGCGAGGGGCTCAACAACTCGGCGAGCTCCGATGTGCTGACTTCACCGGCCCGCATGCGATTCACCGGGACGTCGTGTGTCCCGGCCTCCTTGCGCGCGACGCGCAGGACCGCCGCAACGGCTCGCTCGACGAGAAGCTCCTCATCCCCGAGGACGAGATGCAACCCGGGGACCGATCCGCTCATGGGTCGATCGTGTCACGTCGTGCTGACAGGCGCCGCCACCACCTCACGGCGAGAAGGGAAACCGCGCCGACGGCAACGACTGTCAGCGCGCCGGAAAGGCCCGCAGGCACGGGCAGCGACGCGCCGGGGACGGCCGCCGACCATCGCGCGACGTTCAGCAGCCACCACAGCTCGGGTCCGGTGAACCGGATCAGGAAACCCGCGCCTGCCGGCCACACCACGGCCAGACCCGCCGCGGCGGTGCCGATCACGGTGATCGGGGCGACGACCACGGCCGCCGCCAGGTTCGCGAGCACCGCCACGACGCTGAACATGCCCGAGATGGCGGCCACCAGCGGCGCGGTGACGAGCTGGGCGGCGACGGCCACGCTCACCGCGTCGGCCACCGGTTTGGGCCACCGGCGCGCGACGAGACGTTTCGACCACGCGGGGGCGATGACGACCAGCGCCGCGGTCGCCGACACCGACAACGCGAAGCCGATGTCGACGGCCAGTTCCGGCGCCGCGATCATCAGTGCGATGACCGCTGCCGACAGCACCGGAATCGCTTGTCGTCGACGGTGTGTCACAAGAGCAAGCAACGTGATCGCCGCCATCACCGCGGCGCGGAGCACGCTCGCGGACGGTTGGACGACGATGACGAACGCCACGAGCGCCGTGGCGGCCAGCCCGACGGCGACGCGGGGGCCGACGACAGCGGCCGACAGCAGGACTGCGCCGCAGACGATGGTCACGTTGGCGCCCGAGACCGCCGTCAGGTGCGTCAAACCGGCTGTCCGAAACTGCGCGGTGGTGTCCGCGGACAGTGCGGAGGTGTCACCCAGCACGAGCGCGGGGAGCATCGCCGCCTGATCGGCGGGGAGCGCGGCGCGGGCCGCGTCGGCGAACGCGTCGCGCACCGTTTGCCCCGCCCGCTGGATCGGAGCAGCCTCACCCAGCGTCGGTTCGCCGATCGCCGACAGCGCAGCGACGGTGAGGTCGCGTCTTTTCGGTCGTGACACCCGCGCCGTGAACGCGACAGGCTGGCCGGCCGTCAGGTGGGCGAAGCCTGCGCTCGGCGCGAAAACGATTACACGACCCGACATTTCGACGGAATCGGCGCTCTGCAACGAGCCGCGGAACATCACCCTGCTCGCGCTCACCGAGCGCGGCGACTCACCGGCCGTGGCCACGACAGTGCTGCGGTCACCGAACCGTTCGGTGAGTGGATGACTGTCGACCTGCTCGACGCGAAGTAGCACCGCGAAACCGAAACCGAGACCTACCAAGAGGATTGCGGCCGCGCCGGCCGCCGACAGCGGCGGGTCGGTATCGGACCGAGGCGCCCTGGCGGCCCACCACGCGGTACCGCCGGCCGCGATGACCGCGACCGTCAGCACCACGACGACGCCGACCGTCGACCACAGGATTCCGGCGGCGGTCACCGTCCAGCCCGTCAGCGCCGCTGGCACCAGACGAAGGTCGAGGCGGTGCTCGAGACCGTCCACCGCGGGGCTCACACATGGACCTGGGCGCGCAACTTCTCGAGCCGTGCCGGGCCGATACCGTCGACATCGGCGAGCTGGTCCACGCTGGTGAAGGACCCGTTGGCCGACCGCCACGCGACGATGGCGGCGGCGGTCACCGGGCCGACGCCAGGCAGCGCATCGAGTTGCTCTTCGGTCGCGGAGTTGAGATCGACCGAGGCGCCAGGCGTGGAGCCCCCATCAGTGCCTGCCGGTTCGTCGGCCGCAGGAGCGGCGGTCGGTTCGGCGCCCACCGAACTGCCCATCGTCGTCGGCTCCCCCGGCGGTGCGGCGATGCCGACGATGATCTGCTCCCCGTCGGCGACCCGCCGGGCCATGTTCAACCCGATCACGTCCGCCCCGTCGAGTGCACCTCCCGCCGCGGTCAGCGCGTCGGCGATCCGCGCACCCGACGACAGCGTGACCAGTCCCGGTTTGTGCACGAGGCCGACGACGCTCACGATCACGGGCCCCTCGGGGACGGGCGCGGACGGGGTCGGCTGCGCGGTCGAGACCATCTCCACCGGTGGCAGCTTCGCCGAGACCACCGGCGGCGTGTTGTCTCCCAGCAGCGTGAAGACGGTGACCAGCACGGCCGCCACGCCGACAACACCGAGAGCGATGGCGCCGGCGCGGCCGGGATCTGCGCGCACCGATGCCAGCCACCCCTGCGACTGTGGGGTGGCGGTGTCGGGAAGCCACCGCGACAGCGCGGTATCGGAGCCGTCCCCGTCGGACCCGTCGGACCCGACATCGACATCGCCGTCTGCGGAAAGCCTGCGCTGGAGACGGTCTGCGGCCAGTTCGGTTCCCATGTGCCAGACGCTAGAGGCGGGGCGCGACGCGATTCGCCCGCAGAGCACGCGACCGGCGCGGGTTGTGGATGAAATCGGCTCTGTGCACTACCCACCGAAGGAGGGAGGCCCTCCCCGGAGTTGACCGCACCGGGGAGGGCCTCATTCAGAGGAGAACTATTCAATTGTGGGGTTACTGGTTGAACATCGCGAGGTCACCGATGCCGTGGTGGTAGTACCAGCCGGGGATCGCGTTCGGCGCCGGCTTGGCGTAGGTGTCGGGCGAGGTGACGATCGAGACGTCGGACCCGTGCTGATCGATGGTCGTCGTCGCGCTGGCCATGCCGGCGAGGCCGACAGCCGCTGCGCCGAGGATGCCTGCCGAGAAGATCGGGAGGGCGATGTAGCGAGCGATGGTGGTGTTCATGTGAGACTCCCTGTGTGCGTTGGCTTTTCAGTTTCTGTGCCGGTTGTTTCCGGCGATGAGATAACTGTGCCTCAGCAGCAGGGGGAGGTATGTCGGCCAACCGGCCCCCGATGCGGATGAACCGCGTGTCCCCCGATCGGGGGACATCGTTGCCGGTTTCGGAATCAAACGTCCCAGCCGTCGCTTCGCCAACACACCCAGTCGATCTCCACGAGTGCGCCGACCGCGAGACCGGTGGTGCCGACGCAGGTGCGGCTGGGCAGCCGGTCGGGGAACCACCGCGCGTAAGCGGCATTGAAGGCCTCGTAGTCGTCCCAGTCGAGCAGGAACGCGCGCACCGACACCACGTCG
>DATEIG010000187.1:0-4875 GCA_035279185.1 Mycobacterium sp. | reverse complement strand
CGCGTCGAGATCTCCGGCGAGACCGTGGTTTTGGCCGCTACCGACCGCTTCCGGCTCGCCGTCCGCGAGCTCACCTGGTCGACGGATTCGGCCGACGTCGAGGCCGCGGTCCTGGTGCCCGCCAAGACTTTGTCCGAAGCGGCGAAGGCAGGGACCGGCGCAGGCGATGTGCATCTGTCGCTCGGATCCGGGACCGCCGTCGGCAAGGAGGGTCTGCTCGGAATCCGCAACAACGGCAAGCGCAGCACCACGCGACTCCTCGACGCCGAATTCCCGAAGTTCCGTCAGCTGCTGCCCACTGAGCACACCGCGGTGGCGACCATCGGTGTCGCGGAGTTGACCGAGGCGATCAAGCGTGTGGCCCTCGTCGCCGACCGCGGCGCCCAGGTCCGCATGGAATTCGCCGATGACGTGCTGAAGCTGTCGGCAGGCGCCGACGATGTCGGCCGCGCCGAAGAGGATCTTCCTGTGACGTTCGCCGGTGAGCCACTGACGATCGCGTTCAACCCCACCTATCTCACCGACGGGCTGGGGTCGTTGCATTCGGAGCGCGTGACGTTCGGCTTCACGACACCCAGCCGTCCTGCGGTGCTGCGCCCGGCGGGCGACGATGATGACGGCGCGAGCGGTGCCGGACCGTTCCCCGCCGCCGAGACGGACTACGTCTATCTGTTGATGCCGGTGCGGCTCCCGGGTTAGCGCTCGCACCCCCGACGAAAGAGGCTCTGTATGCAGTTGGGTTTGATCGGCCTGGGCAAGATGGGCTTCAACATGCGGGAGCGGTTGCGCGAAGGCGGTCACGAGGTGATCGGATTCGACCCGCGCCCCGAGGTCAGCGATGTGCCGTCGCTGACCGCGCTCGCCGAGGCCCTCAAACCGCCGCGTGTGGTGTGGGTGATGGTGCCGTCGGGACACATCACCGACGAAACGATCACCGATCTCGCAAAGGAACTCGGCGAGGGCGACCTGGTGATCGATGGCGGCAACTCCCGCTACACGGGTGACAAGCCGCACGCGGATCTGTTGGGCCAGAAGGGAATTGCCTTCATCGATGCCGGAGTGTCCGGCGGTATCTGGGGTCTGAAGGAAGGCTACGGGCTGATGGTCGGCGGCAGCGACGCCGACATCGAACGGGCGATGCCGATCTTCGACACGCTGCGTCCTCCCGGCCCGCGCGAAGACGGTTTCGTGCATGCGGGCCCTGTGGGGGCGGGCCACTTCGCGAAGATGGTGCACAACGGCATCGAGTACGCCCTGATGACCGCGTACGCCGAGGGCTACGAGGTGCTCGCCGCCGAGGATTTGATCAAGGATCCGCAGGCTGTGTACCAGGCATGGACCAACGGCACCGTCGTGCGGTCGTGGCTGCAGCAGTTGCTGGCCAAGGCGCTCAAGGAAGACCCGGGTCTCAAGGAGATCAGTGGTTACACCGAGGATTCCGGTGAAGGCCGATGGACCGTGGAGGAGGCGATCCGGCTGCGGGTTCCCGTGCCGAGCATCGCTGCGGCGCTGTTCGCACGCTTCCTGTCCCGGCAGGACGATTCGCCGACCATGAAGGCCGTCGCCGCGCTGCGCAACCAGTTCGGTGGTCACGCGGTGAAGCGGGTCAGCGAGTCCGGATAGCTCTTGTACGTCCGCCACCTGGCACTGCAGGATTTCCGGTCATGGGCCAGGGTCGATCTCGACCTCGAGCCGGGACGGACGGTGTTCGTCGGTCCCAACGGCTTCGGTAAGACGAATCTGGTTGAGGCGCTGTGGTATTCGGCGACGCTGGGCTCGCACCGGGTGGCGTCGGACGCTCCCCTGCTCCGCGCCGGCGCTGACCGCGCGATCATTTCGACGATCGTGGTGAACGAGGGCCGCGAGTTGGCGATCGATCTGGATGTGGTGGCCGGACGGGCGAACAAGGCGCGGCTGAACCGCTCCCCCGTCCGGTCCGCGAGAGAGATTCTGGGAGTCCTGCGGGCGGTGATGTTCGCACCGGAGGACCTGGCGCTGGTTCGCGGAGACCCTGCGGAGCGCCGACGTTACCTCGACGAGCTCGCCACGACCCGTCGACCTCGGATCGCGGGTGTGCGGGCCGACTATGACAAGGTGCTGCGACAGCGCACCGCACTACTCAAGACGGCGGCCGGGGCGCGGCACCGCGGAGACCGCAGCGTCACCGACACGCTCGATGTGTGGGATGGACACCTGGCCGCCCACGGTGCGCAGTTGATCGCGGCGCGAGTCGAACTGGTCAACGAGTTGTCTCCCGAGGTGGAGAAGGCCTATCAGCTGCTGGCGCCCGCGTCGCGGCCCGCGGCGATCCACTACCGGAGCAAGGTCGAAGAGATCGACGGCGGCAACGAGACCGTGGAGTTCTTCGAGGCGGCGCTGCTCGACGCCCTGGCCCGGCGGCGCAGCGCCGAGATCGAACGCGGGGTCTGTCTCGTCGGACCGCACCGCGACGACCTCGAGCTCCGGTTGGGCGATCAGGTCGCGAAAGGCTATGCGAGCCACGGTGAGTCGTGGTCGATGGCATTGGCGCTGCGGTTGGCCGCATATGAGTTGCTCCGGTCCGAGGGCGGTGACCCCGTCCTGCTGCTGGACGATGTCTTCGCGGAGTTGGACTCCGCGCGACGCAGCGCACTCGCCGGGGTCGCCGCGTCCGCTGAGCAGGTTCTTGTGACCGCAGCCGTCGCGGACGACATCCCGGCGGACTGGGATGCGCGAAGAATCGGGATCACGATGCGCGATGACGACGGAGGCCGAGTTTCGATGGTCGAACTGTGATGTCAGACGACGACGACGGTGCCACCACTCCCCCGGCGCACCTGGCCGGCCTGTCGGGGATGGATCTGGTCCGCCGGACCCTCGAGGAGGCCCGCGGCGCCGCTCGCAGCCAGGGCAAGGACGTCGGCCGCGGGCGGAACGCCCCCGCTCAACGCAAGGTCGCCGGGCGGCGCCGAAGCTGGTCGGGGCCGGGGCCGGATGTGCGCGACCCGCAGACGCTGGCTGCGGCGACGCGGGATCTGGCCAAGACCAGGGGCTGGTCCGGGCGGGTCGCCGAAGGAACGGTGTTCGGACAGTGGCAGACGGTCGTCGGTGAACAGATCGCCGCCCACGCCACCCCGACGGCCCTGCGCGACGGGGTGCTCAGCGTCTCGGCCGAATCGACGGCATGGGCGACCCAATTGCGGATGGTGCAGGCACAGCTT
This sequence comes from Mycobacterium sp., assembly GCA_035279185.1. Taxonomy (GTDB): domain Bacteria; phylum Actinomycetota; class Actinomycetes; order Mycobacteriales; family Mycobacteriaceae; genus Mycobacterium. Next base: position 1,675 of record DATEIG010000187.1, on the reverse strand, counting down.
CTGGCTAAAATCGCAGCAGCCGTCGGCGACGGCGTCGTCACATCCCTCAAAATCGTCGGCCCGGTGGCGCCGTCGTGGCGGAAGGGCCGCTATCACATCGCAGGCCGCGGGCCGCGCGACACCTACGGCTGACCGCCGTTTCGCCAGTTGGCTCAGAGCCGCGAGAAAGCCGCGAGCCGCGCCCTCAAGCGTCCTGACGCACCTTGGCTCGAAAAATTCCACAGGCGGCGCAAATAGCTGTGTAGAAACGCGGCCTCAGAATCGGTCCTACGGCTAGTTCCCGGTAGACTGGACGAGTGACTTGCCGGCGGTACAGAGACCGCCAGTGCACCACCCCCATCGAGAAGTGAGGATGCCGGCAACCGTGCCTGCCGCTAAGAAGACTGCGTCTACTGCGAAGAGTTCCAAGAAGAAGGAGTACGGCGCGTCCGCGATCACCGTGCTCGAGGGCCTGGAGGCGGTCCGCAAACGCCCCGGCATGTATATCGGCTCCACCGGCGAGCGTGGTTTGCACCACCTCGTGTGGGAGGTCGTCGACAACGCCGTCGATGAGGCGATGGGCGGATACGCCACCCGCGTCGACGTTCGGATCCTCGAGGATGGCGGCGTCGAGGTCCGCGACGACGGCCGCGGCATTCCGGTCGAGATGCACGCCAGCGGGGCGCCGACCGTCGACGTCGTGATGACCCAGCTCCACGCGGGTGGCAAGTTCGGCGGCGAGAACAGTGGTTACGCGGTCAGCGGCGGACTCCACGGCGTCGGTGTGTCGGTGGTCAATGCGCTGTCCACCCGGCTCGAGGTCGACATCGCGCGTGACGGCCACGAATGGTTCCAGTCCTATGACAAGGCCCAGCCGGGCAACCTCAAGCAGGGCGATGCCACCAAGAAGACCGGCACCACGGTCCGCTTCTGGGCCGACCCGGACGTCTTCGAGACGACGAACTACGACTTCGAGACGGTCGCGCGCCGTCTGCAGGAGATGGCCTTCCTCAACAAGGGCCTGACCATCACCCTCGCCGACGAGCGGGTGTCAGCGGAAGAAGTGGTCGACGAGGTGGTCAGCGACACCGCGGAGGCGCCGAAGTCCGCCGATGAGCAGGCCGCTGAGGCCAGGGCGCCGCAGAAGACGAAGAACCGCACGTTCCACTACCCCGGCGGGTTGGTCGACTACGTCAAGCACATCAACCGGACCAAGACCGCGATCCACCAGAGCATCGTCGACTTCGCAGGCAAGGGCGACGACCACGAGGTCGAGGTCGCGATGCAGTGGAACGCCGGCTATTCGGAGTCGGTGCACACCTTTGCCAACACCATCAACACCCATGAGGGCGGCACCCACGAAGAAGGCTTCCGCGCGGCATTGACGAGCGTGGTGAACAAGTACGCCAAGGACAAGAAGCTGCTGAAGGACAAAGACCCGAACCTGACCGGCGATGACATCCGCGAGGGCCTCGCGGCCGTCATCTCGGTCAAGGTCAAGGAGCCGCAGTTCGAGGGGCAGACCAAGACCAAGCTCGGCAACACCGAGGTGAAATCGTTCGTGCAGCGCATCTGCAACGAGCAGATGAGCCACTGGTTCGAGGCCAATCCCGCCGAAGCGAAAACGGTTGTGAACAAAGCGGTCTCCTCGGCGCAGGCGCGTATCGCGGCACGCAAGGCGCGCGAGCTGGTGCGC
>DATEIG010000186.1:0-8406 GCA_035279185.1 Mycobacterium sp. | reverse complement strand
TCAGTCTAGAGCGGGTTCCAACCGCTCCAATCGGCCTTCGGTGAACGACGCGATCTGGTCGATCACCACCCGAAGCCGACCACCGTCGTCGTCGGCCGCATTGAACGCGGGCACGAAGATCGGGTCGAGCGACGCGGGCGCACCCGCCGACAACCACTCCGCCACGCGGTGGATGCGTTCGCGTTGGCGGGCCTGCAATTCGAGATGCCGCGGGTCGGACATGATGAACTGCAGCGCCAGCACCTTCAACACCGCCACCTCGGCGCGCACCAACGTCGGTACCTGCAGGTCGACGGCGTATCGGACCAGCGGGCCGTCACCAGCCTCGGCCCTGGTGGCGGCGATCGCCGCCGAGGCGAACCGGCCCACCAGTTCACTGGTCAGCTTCTTCAGTTCGACGGATGCGGCCAGGGTGGCGTCGTACTTGCCCACGGCCGCGACCACCGGCAGCTCGGAAAGCCGCACAGCCGCCGACACCAGATCGTCGGCGGACAGGCCGCCGCCCATTCCGTGCGACTCGCCCAGCCGTCCCAGTTCGGCCGCGGCGTCGTCGTCGGCGAGGACCCGCATGTCGATCCGGCCGGACACCACACCGTCTTCGACGTCGTGCACCGAGTAGGCGACGTCGTCGGCCCAGTCCATCACCTGGGCCTCCAGGCACGGACGGAACTCGGGGGCTCCGTCCCTCATCCAGTCGGCTGCGGGCATGTCGTCGCCGTAGAAGCCGAACTTGCTGCGCTGCGCACTCCGCTGCCACGGGTACTTGGTGACGGCGTCCAGCCCCGCGCGGGTCAAGTTGAGTCCCGCGCTACGGCCTTGTGAGTCAAGCACTTTCGGCTCGAGCCGGGTGAGGATGCGGAAGTTCTGCGCGTTGCCCTCGAACCCGCCGTGCGCCTGCGCGATCTCGTTGAGCGCCCGTTCCCCGTTGTGCCCGTACGGCGGATGGCCGATGTCATGGGCCAGTCCGGCCATGTCGACGAGGTCGGGGTCGCAGCCCAGTCCGATCGCCATCCCCCGCCCGATCTGGGCGACCTCCAGCGAATGGGTCAACCGGGTGCGTGGAGTGTCACTCTGCCGGGGGCCGACCACCTGGGTCTTGTCGGCCAGCCGTCGCAGCGCCGCGCAGTGCAGCACCCTGGCCCGGTCGCGGGCGAAATCGGTGCGGTGTTCGGAGTCCGTCCCCGGCAACGCGGCGATCTTCGGCGATTCGACGACACGGCGCTGCCGGTCGAACTCGTCGTATACGTCGTTGTTGATGGCCACCGACGCATAGTCTGCCAGGACGATTCGTGGTCGGTACCGGACGTCTCGGCGTGGCAGCGCACTACATTGGCGACCATGCGCATTGCCCGCTTGCTCAGCTTGATCCTTGCGTTTCTCACCGCCGGGGTACTGCTGGCGCCGACGGCGGGCAGCACACCGCCCTTTCGGTTGCCGGGCTACGTCACCGACCAGGCGCAGGCGCTGAGCGAATCGGGGCGCGCGAACGTCGAAGAGGCGGTCGACAAGCTCTACAACGACCGACGGGCCAGGCTGTGGGTCGTCTATGTCGACAGCTTCGACGGTCTCGGCGCGGTGGCCTGGGCCGAAAGAACCGGGCGCATCAGTGACTTGAATGTCGACGACGCGATCCTGGCCGTTGCGACGCGCGACCGTTCTTATGCGTTCGTCGTACCGACCGGATTCGTCAGCGACTCAGCGTCGGACGACATCCGCCGCAACGCGATCGAACCGAGGCTGCGCGCCAACGACTGGGCCGGCGCGGGGGTCGCCGCGGCGGAGGGACTGAATACCGCCAGCGCACCGGGCCCGGGTGTCTCGCCAGTGGCCGTGATCATCGTCATCGGAATCCTGGTTCTGCTGGTGGTACTGCTGTGGCTCTGGAGCCGACGGCGGCGGCGCAAGCGACGCGAGGCAGAATTCGCCGCGGCGCGGCGGGTGGATCCGGCGGACCCGAATGCGCTGGCCGCCGTCCCCATCGATGCGCTCGACGACCTGTCCAAGTCGATCGTCGTCGACGTCGACAATGCCGTCCGCACGAGCGACAACGAGCTGACCCTGGCCGTCGAGGAATTCGGCGACAGGGACACCGCCCCGTTCACCACGGCGGTCAACAACGCGAAAACGACTCTGGCGCAAGCGTTCAACGTCCGCCAGATTCTCGACGACGCCGTTCCCGAGACGCCGGCACAGCGGCGTGACCTGTTGACCAGAGTGGTCGTGGCGGCGGCGAAGGCCGATCGCGAACTCGACACGCAGCGGGAGGCGTTCGCGCAACTGCGCGATCTGGTGATCAACGCGCCGACCCGGCTGGATTCGATGACCCAGCAGATGGTGGACCTGACCGCGCGTCTGGAACCGTCGCAGCAGGCGCTCACCGCGCTGCACAACCAATTCGCCGATACGGCACTGGCGTCCGTGGCGGGCAACGTGGACACCGCCAAGCAACGGCTGGCTTTCGCCGACCAGAACATCACCAACGCCAGAAACCTGCTCGCCCGGCCGTCGGACCGCCAGCTCGGGCTCGTGGATGCCATCCGCGCCGCGGAGTCGGCGCTCGGCCAGGCGCGCACACTGCTGGACGCGGTGGAAAGCGCGGCGACCGACATCAACCGCGCGATCGCGACCCTGCCCGCTGCGATCGCCGACATCCAGAAGGGCATCGACATCGCGGGTAGTCACCTGGCCAAGGGCGACACGGCCCATGCCAAGGAACTGAGCGTGGCCCGCGATGCGGCGGTCAAGGCGGTCGCGGACGCCCAGCGCACTGGCACGGCAGACCCGTTGGGCGCCTTCACCGCGTTGACGCAGGCCGACGCCGAGCTGGATCGGCTACTGGCCAGCGTCGCGGAGGAACGTGAGGCGGCCGAGCGGCTCAGCCGTGCCTACGACCAGGCGCTGTTCACCGCGCAGTCGAGGGTGCGGGCGGTGTCTGACTACATCGACGTGCGCCGAGGCAGCATCGGTCCCGAGGCTCGCACGAGGCTCGCCGAGGCGGTGCGTCAGCTCCAGGCCGCGGAGGAGAAGCGGCGCAGCAACCTCAACGAGGCGCTGGCCCACGCGAACGGCGCGGCGCTGCTCGCCTCGCAGGCGCAGTCGATGGCGACCGCGGACCTGCAGGCCGCGCAGCGCGCGTATGCCGGGCGGTACGGCAACTCAAGCGGGTCGAACATGGGCGCGGTGCTGGGCGGAATCATCCTCGGCAACATCCTGTCGGGCTCGATGCGCGGCGGGCTCGGCGGCAGCATGGGCGGCGGTTGGAGCTCGACGTCCTACGGCGGCTCCGGCTGGGGCGGTGGCGGCGGCCTCGGCGGTGGCGGCGGCCGCTTCTAGCGGGACACCTTCTGTCGCGGGCTGGCTAAGCGCCCTTGAGCCGGACGGCGAGGTAGTCGCTCACCTTGTCGAGCGCGATGCGCTCCTGCGACATCGCGTCGCGTTCGCGAATCGTGACGGCCTGGTCGTCGAGCGTGTCGAAGTCGACGGTCACGCAGAACGGCGTTCCGATCTCGTCCTGGCGGCGATAACGCCGTCCGATCGCGCCCGCGTCATCGAACTCGACGTTCCACGACTTGCGTAGTTCGGCGGCGAGGTCGCGCGCCTTCGGCGACAGGTCCTCGTTGCGCGACAGCGGCAACACCGCTGCCTTGACCGGCGCCAGCCGCGGGTCGAGCCGCAGCACGGTCCGCTTGTCCACTCCGCCCTTCGCGTTGGGGGCCTCATCCTCGGAATAAGCGTCGACGAGGAACGCCATGAACGAGCGCGTCAGTCCGGCCGCGGGCTCGATGACGTACGGCACGTAGCGGGTCTCGGTGGCCTGGTCGTAGAACGACAGGTCGACACCGGAATGCTTTGAGTGCGTTGACAAGTCGAAGTTGGTCCGGTTGGCGACGCCTTCCAGCTCACCCCACGGGTTGCCTTGGAAGCCGAACTTGTACTCGATGTCGACGGTGCGGTCGCTGTAGTGCGACAGCTTCTCCTTGGGATGCTCGTAGAGCCGCAGGTTGTCCCGGTCGATGCCGAGGTCGATGTACCACTGCAGGCGCGTGTCGATCCAGTACTGGTGCCACTCCGGCGCGGAATCCGGCTCGACGAAGAACTCCATCTCCATCTGCTCGAACTCGCGGGTCCGGAAGATGAAGTTGCCCGGCGTTATCTCGTTGCGGAAACTCTTGCCGATCTGGCCGATACCGAACGGCGGCTTCTTCCGCGACGTCGTGACCACGTTGGCGAAGTTGACGAAGATGCCCTGCGCGGTCTCCGGCCGCAGATAGTGCAGGCCGTCCTCGGTCTCGATCGGGCCGAGATAGGTCTTCAACATCATGTTGAAGTCGCGCGGTTCGGTCCACTGCCCCTTCGTTCCGCAGTCCGGGCAGACGATCTCGCTCATCGGCACCGAGTCGGGGTCGTCGACACCCTTCTTCGCGGCGTAGGCCTCCTGCATGTGGTCCTGCCGATGCCGATGGTGGCAGTTCAGGCATTCCACGAGCGGGTCGTTGAACACCTCGACGTGCCCCGAGGCGACCCACACCTCCCGCGGCAGGATGATCGCACTGTCGAGGCCGACGACGTCGTCGCGACTGGTGACGACGGACCGCCACCACTGGCGCTTGATGTTCTCCTTGAGCTCGACGCCCAAAGGGCCGTAGTCCCAAGCAGACTTGGTTCCGCCGTAGATTTCGCCGGACTGATAGACCAGGCCACGACGCTTGGCCAGGTTCGCAACGGTGTCGATGATGGACGCCACGGGTGACAAGCCTAACGATGACTGTTCGCAGCGCTGCGACGCCGTTGACATGCGTGATCGCGCATGTATCGTGGCGGTCATAATGAAAACGGTTTCCACCGTCGTACCTCAGACAGACCCCCACCACCAGCACAGCGGCGCTCCGCTGCCCGAACTGCCGTCCCGGGAGGTCCTCGACACCGCGGGCGACCTGCTGCGCGCACTCGCCGCGCCGGTCCGCATCGCGATCGTGCTGCAGCTGCGCGAGTCGTCGCGCTGCGTGCACGAACTCGTCGACGCGCTGGGTGTCCCGCAGCCGTTGGTCAGCCAGCATCTGCGCATCCTCAAGGCCGCGGGGGTGGTGGCCGGCGAGCGTTCCGGCCGCGAGGTGATGTACCGGCTCGTCGACCACCATCTGGCCCACATCGTGGTCGCCGCCGTGACGCACGCTGCCGAGGACCACCACGCATGACAGCCCCCGCGCCCGGCGTGCGGGCGACGAAGCAGCGCGCCGCGATCTCGGACCTGCTCGAGAAGCTCGACGAGTTCCGATCTGCGCAGGAGCTGCACGACGAACTGCGCCGCCGCGGCGAGGGCATCGGGCTGACGACGGTGTACCGCACGCTGCAGTCGATGGCGGCCGCCGGCCTCGTCGACACCCTGCGCACCGACACCGGCGAATCGGTGTACCGGCGCTGCTCGGAACACCACCACCATCACCTGGTGTGCCGGGTGTGCGGGTGCACAGTCGAGGTTCAGGGCGGAGCGGTGGAGACGTGGGCCGCCGACGTCGCGCGCGAGCACGGCTTCTCCGACGTCAGCCACACCATCGAGATCTTCGGCGTGTGCGGAGCGTGCGCGCCGACCGGCTAGTCGACCAGTGCCGCGCGCACGTCGACGCCCGCGCTGAGCACCATCATGATCAGGGTCTGCAGCGCCTCGTCGGTGAGGCCCGCGGCCGGAAAGTTGTAGCGCAGCGTCACATCGGCGACGTCGCCGCCCGCCACATGCTCGGCCAGTGAGACCGTGCCCAGCACGGTGTCGTGAGCGAACTGCGCCACTTTGAGCCGAATGTCGTTGTCCAACTGCAGATCCCACGCCAGAATCTGCGTCAGCGAGATCATCTCGAGATCCTCGGCGATCGCCACCACCCGAAGCGACGCGAACGTGTGGTCGTGGTGGACGGTCAGCGCGCCGTCATCCTCCACCTCGAACGGCAGCACGCCGTCGAGCGCCGTCTGAAGCCGGTCGGCGAGTGTCATCAGGCTCGGCCGAATCTGCGGTTGCGGTTCACGTACTCCTCGCACGCCGCCCACAGGTCGCGGCGGTCGTAATCCGGCCACAGCTTGTCCTGGAACACGTACTCGGCATAGGCCGCCTGCCACAACAGGAAGTTGCTCGCCCGCTGCTCCCCCGACGTCCTGATGAACAGGTCGACGTCGGGAATGTCGGAGCGGTGCAGATGTCTGGCGAACGCCGCCTCGCTGATCCGGCTGGGATTGACCTTGCCGTCGACGGCCTCCTGCGCGAGCTCCCGTGCGGCCTCGACGATTTCGGTGCGGCCGCCGTAGTTCACGCAGTAGTTGATCGTGATGACGTCGTTGCCGACCGTCATCTGTTCGGCGATGTCGAACTCCTTGATGACGCTGCGCCACATTCGGGGGCGCGAGCCGACCCAGCGCATGCGCACGCCCATGTCGTTGAGGTTCTCCCGACGACGCCGCACGACCTCGCGGTTGAATCCCATCAGGAAGCGGACCTCTTCGGTGCTGCGCTTCCAGTTCTCCGTGGAGAACGCGTAAACCGTCAGGTGCTTGATACCGATTTCGATGGCGCCACAAGTGATGTCGATCAACACCGCCTCGCCCATCTTGTGGCCCTCGGTGCGGTGCAGACCACGCTGCGTGGCCCATCGGCCGTTGCCGTCCATCACGACCGCGACGTGTTGGGGCACCTGGTCGGCGGGAATCTGGGGGGCGGCTGCCTTCGACGTGTGTTGCGGCGGCCTGGCGAACCGGCCGTTGCTGCGCTGCGGCAACTCGGGGAAGACGACCGGCCAGCTCGACTTGTCGGGAAAGGTCGGGTAGTCCTCAGGCGCCGGAGGCAGCTGTGGGTAGGGAGTCTTGCCCGCCCGCTGGCCCTTCCGAATCACTGCCACGGGTGACATCCTGCCCGAACAGCGCGACGCGGTGCTCGGCGACCGCGTGATCAACTCGGTACACACGCTCGACCAGCGGCAACGTTCGCAGCTGACGTTCCAGATGCCACTGCAGATGTGCGGCCACCAGCCCGCTGGCCTGGTTGCGATGCGACTGCTGCGACGCCTGGGCCACATCCCAGTCACCGTCGTAGAGCGCCGACATCAAATCGAGAACCGCCTGGGGCGGGGTGGTCGATCCGGACGGTCTGCAGTGCATGCACACGCTGCCGCCCGCCGCGATGTGGAACGCGCGGTGTGGTCCCGGGGTGGCGCAGCGTGCGCATTCGGTGAGCGCCGGCGCCCATCCGGCGATGCCCATGGCCCGCAGCAGATACGCGTCCAGCACGAGCTCCCACGGCCGGCTGCCGTCGGCGACCGCCCGCAATGCGCCGACCGTCAGCCGGTGCAGCGCGGGCACCGGCGCGCGCTCCTCGCCCGCGAGCCGTTCCGCGGTCTCCAACACCGCACACGCGCAGGTGTAACGGCCGTAATCGCTGACGATGTCGGCGGCGAACGCGTCGACTGCCTGCACCTGGGTGACGATGTCGAGATTGCGGCCGTGGTGCAGTTGCACGTCGATGTGGGCGAACGGCTCGAGCCGGGAACCGAACTTGCTGCGGGTGCGCCGGACCCCTTTGGCCACCGCGCGGACCAACCCGTGGTCGCGGGTGAGCAGGGTGACGATCCGGTCGGCCTCGCCGAGCTTGTGCTGGCGAAGCACCACCGCGCGATCGCGGTACAGGCGCATCAGCCCAGTTTTCCATCGTGTTCCGACAAGGCCGGTAGGCAGCGCCGGGATAACCTTTTTTTGATGGCTGACATCACCACCATGCCTCCTGCTTCGAGCCCACCCACCGCCCCTCTCCCGACCCTGACCGGTCAGCTATACCGGCTGGCCAGCGGCAGCGTGACGTCGGTCGAACTCGCGCGCCAGTCCCTCGACGCCATCGAGGCCAGCCAGCCGACCCTCAACGCGTTCCGGGTCGTGCTTCGACGGCAGGCGCTCGCCGACGCCGCCAGAGCCGATCGCAGACGTGCCGCCGGGGAGCATTCGCCTCTGCTCGGAATTCCGGTCGCTGTCAAGGACGACACCGACATGGCGGGTGTGCCGACGATGTTCGGCGCCGCCGGGCGGGTCCGCACGGCGGTGGCCGACGCGGAAGTCGTGCGCAGGCTGCGCAGAGCGGGCGCGGTGATCGTCGGCAAGACCAATACATGCGAACTCGGCCAGTGGCCGTTCACCAGCGGCCCCGCCTTCGGACACACGCGAAACCCGTGGTCGCGCAACCACACTCCCGGTGGATCATCTGGCGGCAGCGCAGCGGCCGTGGCCGCCGGCCTCGTCACCGCAGCGATCGGATCCGACGGCGCAGGAAGCGTCCGCATCCCGGCGGCTTGGACGCATCTGGTCGGCATCAAACCGCAACGCGGCCGCATCTCGACGTGGCCGCTGCCGGAGGCGTTCAACGGCATCACCGTCAAC
>DATEIG010000185.1:0-2341 GCA_035279185.1 Mycobacterium sp. | reverse complement strand
CCGGCGACACGTCGGGCAGGTAGGAGCGCAGGTCGGTGTAGGTGTGTACACCCCGGTTCCCGACCCGCTCGATGAGCGCGTGCAGCACGTCGACGGTCGCGCGCGCGTCGTCGAGCGCCCGGTGGGTCGGGGTGGTGGTGGCGCCGAACAGCCGGGCCAGCGCCGAGAGCTTCACGCTCGGCGCCTCGTCGCGCGTGAGCACCCGCCGGGCCAACCGGACGGTGCACAGCACCGGGGGGCGCGGCCACGCGATGCCGCAGCGCTCGGCGGCAGCGCGCAGGAAGCCGACGTCGAAACCGGCGTTGTGCGCGACCAGCACTGCGCCGCGGGCGAATTCGAGGAAGGCGGGCAGCACCGACTCGATCTTCGGGGCGTCGCGGACCATGGCCGAGGTGATTCCGGTGAGCTCGACGATCTGCGGGGGGATGCTGCGGCCGGGGTCGACGAGCGTGGCCAGCTCGCCGAGCACCTCGCCGCCGCGGACCTTGACGGCGCCGATCTCGGTGATGGCGTCGAAGCTGTCCCCGTCGCCGTTGGCGCGTCCCCCGGTGGTCTCCAGGTCGACGACGACGAAGGTGGTGTCGCGCAGCGAGACGTCGGCGAGGGGGTCCACGTCGGCGAAGCTGAGCTGGCCCATGCGCTGAAGGTAGGCAGTGGCACCGACAGTGCTGCGTTGCCACGCGGGGATGTCGGTGGTGGGCGTTACCGTGCGACCAACCCGATCGAGAGGAGGTGGCGATGGACGAGACCAGCGACACCGGTGCGGTCACCATCGACTGCGACGACTGCGCGGTGCGCGGTCACGGCTGCAAGGACTGCGTCGTGAGCGTGTTGCTAGGGGTGCCCGACACCCTGCTGTCCGACGAGCGCGCGGCGCTGGAGGTGCTCGCCGAGGCGGGAATGGCGCCGCGGCTGCGGCTGGTGCCGATCCACCGGGCCGGCGGCTCGGAAGTCGTCGCCTAGCGACACGCCTGGCAACGGATCGCGTCCGAAAAACTCTGAGAGGCTGTTAAATTTGCGTCTCCCGTTTGGACAAGGCCGATGCCGTTTCGTAACCTGTCTGAGACCTAAGACAGTTCGGGGCGACTCGCCAACGGCAGTTTGAGGACGCAAAATCTTGACGCTCGACCGTACGCAGCGGAGCACGCGCGCGCTGAAGCGACTCGTCATCTCTTCCCTATCGGTGCTGACGCTTGTCGGCGGAATCGTCGCCGGGACCGTGCAGGCCGACCCGGCCGACGATGCGCTGGCAAAGCTCAATGAGCTGTCCCGCCAGGCGGAGCGGACCACCGAAGCGATGCACTCAGCGCAGCTCGATCTCGACAACAAGCTGGCAGCGCAGCAGGCGGCCGAGGCCAAGCACACCGCCGATCAGGCCGCGCTCGATACGGCCAAGGCGCAACTGGCAACGTTCCAGGCGTCCGTCGACAAGTTCGCCGCCGCGCAGTACATGGGCGGTAGGACGAACGGCATGGACGCCATGCTGACCGCGGACTCGCCGCAGCGGCTCATCGACCAGCTGGCGGTCCAGCGCGTGATGGCATCGGAGATGTCGGCGCAGATGAACAGCTACCGCGCGGTCAACGCGGAGGCCGCCAAGGCGCAGGAGGCTTCGGCCAAGTCGGCGGCAGAAGCCAAGACCGCCGCTGAGCAGGCCGCCGCAGTGCGCGCGGATCTGCAATCCAAGCAAAGTCAGCTGCAGGTGCAGATGGCCGTCGTCAAGTCGCAGTTCGAGGCGCTGACACCCGGCCAACGGGAAGCGCTCGCCGCGGTTCCGCCTGCGCCTCCGCTGCCCGAGGCCGCGCCGCCGGCCCCCGAGGATCCGGCGATCGTGGCAGCACCTCCGGAAGGCATCCCGCCGGGCGACATCGCCCCACCCGACGCCGCCGTCGCGGGCGGCGAGGGCACCATCGCCGTGCAGGCCGCGCTCACCAGGATCGGGTCGCCGTACTCGTGGGGCGGCTCCGGACCCAACGCGTTCGACTGCTCGGGTCTGGTGATGTGGGCCTTCCAGCAGGCCGGCATCTCGCTGCCGCACTCGAGCCAGGCCCTGGCCAGAGGCGGACAACCGGTCGAGATGTCGCAGATCCAGCCGGGCGACATCGTCAACTACTACTCCGACGCCTCGCACACGGCGATCTACATCGGCGACGGAATGATGGTGCATGCGTCCACCTACGGCACGCCGGTGCGAGTGGCACCGGTGAACAATGCCCCGATCTACAACATCCGCCGGTACTAGATCACTTCTGCGCACGCGAGGAGCATCACAGAGCCTGCTCGGCCTGCTGCTGATCCTCGAGTTGATCGTCGCGGTGGCGCTTGTCAGCAGCTCGCCCGC
>DATEIG010000184.1:0-6418 GCA_035279185.1 Mycobacterium sp. | reverse complement strand
TACTCGTCGACGGCGCGCTCGATCCCTTTCGGATCGGTGTTGGTGCGGCCGACCAGATCGAATTTCTCGTGCTTAGGGGGATGAATAGACCAAGCATAGGCTGGGGAACAAGAACCTGTCGGTGCGTGGTTCTACCCTGTGAACATGGCATTCGCTACCGAACATCCCATCCTGGCGCACTCCGAATACCGCCCAGTCGAGGCGATGGTGCGCACCGGTGGCACGTTCGAGGTCGTCAGCGAATACGAGCCGGCAGGTGACCAGCCGGCCGCGATCGACGAACTGGAACGCCGGATCAGGTCAGGGGAGCGCGACGTCGTCCTGCTCGGCGCGACGGGTACCGGCAAATCGGCGACCACCGCCTGGCTGGTCGAGCGGCTGCAGCGGCCGACCTTGGTGATGGCGCCGAACAAGACACTGGCCGCCCAGCTGGCGAACGAGCTGCGAGAGATGTTGCCGCACAACGCCGTCGAGTACTTCGTCTCGTACTACGACTACTACCAGCCAGAGGCGTACATCGCGCAGACGGACACCTACATCGAGAAGGACAGCTCGATCAACGACGACGTGGAGCGGCTGCGTCACTCTGCGACCTCGAGCCTGCTGTCCCGCCGCGACGTCGTCGTGGTCGCATCGGTGTCGTGCATCTACGGCCTCGGCACACCGCAGTCGTACATGGACCGATCGGTCGAGGTGAAGGTCGGGGAGGAGATCCCCCGCGACGCGCTGCTGCGCCTGCTGGTCGACGTCCAGTACACCCGTAACGACATGTCGTTCACCCGCGGCTCGTTCCGCGTGCGCGGCGACACCGTCGAGATCATCCCGTCCTACGAGGAGCTCGCGGTGCGTATCGAGTTCTTCGGCGACGAGGTCGAGGCGCTCTACTACCTGCACCCGCTCACCGGCGACGTGATTCGCAAGGTCGACTCGCTGCGGATCTTCCCGGCCACTCACTACGTCGCCGGTCCGGAGCGGATGGCGCACGCGATATCGACCATCGAGCAGGAGCTCGAGGAGCGGCTGGCCGAACTGGAGAAGCAGGGCAAACTGCTGGAGGCGCAGCGGCTCCGGATGCGGACCAATTACGACGTCGAGATGATGCGCCAGGTCGGCTTCTGCTCGGGCATCGAGAACTATTCGCGGCACATCGACGCGCGGCCCGCCGGCTCGGCGCCCGCGACCCTGCTCGACTACTTCCCCGAGGACTTTCTCCTCGTCATCGACGAGTCGCACGTGACGGTGCCCCAGATCGGCGGCATGTACGAAGGCGACATCTCCCGCAAGCGCAACCTCGTCGACTTCGGCTTCCGGCTGCCGTCGGCGATCGACAACCGGCCGCTGACCTGGGAGGAGTTCGCCGACCGGATCGGCCAGACGGTGTACCTCTCGGCGACACCGGGTCCCTACGAGCTCAGCCAGACCGGCGGCGAGTTCGTCGAACAGGTCATCCGACCGACCGGCCTCGTCGACCCGCAGGTCGTCGTCAAGCCGACGAAGGGCCAGATCGACGACTTGATCGGGGAGATCCGCAAGCGCACCGAAGCTGACGAGCGGGTGCTGGTCACCACGCTCACCAAGAAGATGGCCGAGGACCTCACCGACTACATGCTGGAGATGGGCATCCGCACCCGATACCTCCATTCCGAGGTCGACACGCTTCGTCGTGTCGAGTTGCTTCGCCAGCTCCGGCTTGGCGAGTACGACGTGCTCGTGGGCATCAACCTGCTACGCGAGGGTCTTGACCTGCCCGAGGTGTCGTTGGTGGCGATCCTCGACGCCGACAAGGAGGGGTTCCTGCGGTCGCCGCGAAGCCTGATCCAGACCATCGGCCGCGCGGCGCGCAACGTGTCCGGCGAGGTGCACATGTACGCCGACACGATGACCGACTCGATGAAGCAGGCCATCGACGAGACCGAGCGCCGACGCGCCAAGCAGATCGCTTACAACGAGGAACGAGGCATCAACCCCCAGCCGCTGCGCAAGAAGATCGCCGACATCCTCGATCAGGTGTACCGGGAGGCCGACGACACCGACGTGGAGGTCGGCGGGTCGGGACGCAACGCGTCGCGTGGCCGTCGAGCGCAGGGGGAGCCGGGCAGGGCGGTCAGCGCGGGGATCATCGAGGGCCGCGACACCTCCACCATGCCGAGGGCGGAACTGGCCGACCTCATCAAGGATCTGACCGCGCAGATGATGGCCGCGGCGCGCGATCTGCAGTTCGAACTCGCCGCGAGAATCCGGGATGAGATCGCGGATTTGAAGAAGGAACTCCGCGGCATGGACGCGGCCGGTCTGAAATAGCTTGATCTCAACCGAGGTTGAGGTCATACGGTGTCTGACGTGACTGAGACCGCGACGATCAAGCCGGGCAGCTGGAGAGATCTGCTCGGCCGCGAGCGGTTCCGCACCGCCACCCTGTTGGCCGGCGGTGTCGGCCTGTACGCGACCAACGAGTTCCTCACCATCAGCCTGCTGCCCAGCACGGTCGCCGACATCGGCGGCGGCAAGTTCTACGCGTGGGTGATCACGGTGTACCTGGTCGGGTCCGTCGTCGCCGCCGCGGCGGTCAACCCGCTGCTCGTCCGGTTCGGGCCGCGAGCGTCGTATCTGATGACGCTGGCCGTCTTCGGCGTCGGCACGCTGGGCTGTGCGCTCGCACCGACCATGGAACTGCTGCTGGTGGCCCGCACCGTGCAGGGCGCGGCGGGCGGCATGCTCGCGGGTCTCGGCTACGCGGTGATCAACGCCGCCTTGCCGAACTGGCTGTGGACGAGGGCGTCGGCCCTTGTGTCGGCCATGTGGGGCGTCAGCGTCATCATCGGACCGGCGATGGGCGGAATATTCGCCCAATTCGGTATCTGGCGTTGGGCTTTCGGCTCATTGGCCGTGATGACCGTCGCCATGGCCGCCCTGGTGCCCGGTGCGCTTCCCGCCCGGGAGTCGGGTGGCCCGCGACCGGCGGTCCTGCGGATCCCGCTGTGGTCGCTGCTGTTACTCGGCACGGCCGCGCTCGTGATCAGCGTGGCTGGCGTGCAGCGGGCGGCGGTCGCCACGTTCAGTCTGCTCGCCGCGGGCGCCGGACTCGTTGCCCTGTTTCTGTTCGTCGACCGGCGCACCAGCGCCAGCGTCCTGCCGCGCACCGCATTCGCGCCAGGCCCGCTCAAGTGGATGTACGTCACCGTCGGGCTGCTGATGGCCGCGACGATGGTCGATATGTACGTGCCGCTGTTCGCGCAGCACTTGGCGGGAATGGCGCCCGCGGCGGCCGGATTCTTCGGCGCGGTGTTGGCGATCGGCTGGACGACGTCCGAGATCGCGAGCGCCTCAGCCAGTCGGGTCCGCACCATCGTCCGACTGGTCGCCGCCGCCCCGCTCGTCATGGCGCTCGGCTTGGCGCTGGGCGCTGCCGTTCTCGGCAGGCCGTTGTCATGGCCGCTGCTCGTCGCGTGGGCGGTCGGCTTGTTCGTCGCCGGATGCGGTGTCGGCATCGCATGGCCGCACCTGTCCGCGTGGATCATGGGTGCCGTCGACGACCCGGTGGAAGCGGGTACCGCCGCGGCGGCGATCAACACCGTCCAGCTGATCTGCGGTGCGTTCGGCGCAGGCCTCGCCGGCGTCGTCGTGAACATCACCGAGGGCGGCGACATGGTCGCAGCGCGGTGGTTGTTCACCGTCTTCGCGGTGATGGCCGCGGCTGGGATGTGGGCGTCATATCGCGCCTCGCGCGGCCGCTGACGATCACCGAGATCTGCCCGAGCGCTGCGACACCGCCGACGAACGACCCGTACGCAGATTTCGGGGCCCGAGACCCCCGCGCCCCGTTAGTCCGGGTCTTCGTCCAACTGTCGGATCGCAGTCACCCCGACGATGCCCGCGAGCACTGTCGGCGCGCTCAGGATGCCGTTACCGGCCAGCGTCAGCACGACGCCCGCCTGGCCCGGGGCGGTCCCCAGCGGCTCACCCTCAGGGTCGGCGGTCAATTCCGTGAGCTGCCACTGCCGCCGCTCACACGCCTGCAGTAGCTGGCTCATCACGCCGCGACCCTCGGTGTAGGTGAGGTGCAGGCGGATCGCCCCGCTCAGCCGGGCGCTCAGCCTGCGGGCCAGCGGCATGAACCCGACGACGACGAGAAAGTGCATGGCGGTCACGGTGAACGCGAGGAGGAGCAGGCCCGCGCCCGCCGCCATGCCGATCGCCGCTGACTCCCAGATGGAGGCCGCGGTCGTCAGCCCGTGCACGGAACCGCGCCGGAAGATGATGATGCCCGCACCGAGAAACCCGATGCCGGAGACGATTTGGGCCGCGACACGAGACGGGTCCACCTCCACCGTGCCAGCCGCGAGGACGTCGGTGAAGCCGTACTTGCTGACGAGGAGGATCAGCGCGGCCGCGGTGCCCACGATGGTCTGCGTACGGATCCCGGCGCTCTTGCCCTGTAGTTCGCGCTCCAGGCCGATCAGCGCGGTCAACCCGAAGGCGACGAACAACTCGATGATCTGCCGGACGCCCTGCCCCGGGCCGCCGAAGAACGGCGGATCGGCCGCCAGCCAGAGATCCATGCGCACAAGGTAGCGGCAAACAGCGACCACCTGCCTGCGGCACGCCGCTCGCTCGAACTGTTAGCGATCACCGCGAGCCGAAACTGTTGCGTGCGGGGATTCCGCGGCATAGTCGGGACCTGCTGCGGGTGTGGCTGACCTGATTCTCTTCGCGCATGCGCTCATCGCTGTGGCTACGGCAGCGGCCTGCAAAGCCGTCCACACGGGTTCGAGTCCCGTCACTCGCTCGAGGATCAACTCAGGCCTGCGACGACGCGGAGGTCGGCGACCAGCGCATCGAAGGCCTTCTCGCGATCCTCGGAGGGCCCGCGCAGGATCGCGGACGGGTGGATCGTCGCGACCACCTTCGGATCGATGTCAAGCTGCACCTTTTGGTCGTCGGCGGGCAGTCGCAGAACCTCGCCTCGATGTTGTGTCAGTCGGAAGTCGTTACCCATCAATGCTTTTGCCGCTGTCGCGCCGAGCAACACCACGACCTCGGGTTGTACGATGTCGAGTTCGGTCAGCAACCACGGTCGGCACGACACCACTTCGGTGCGGCTGGGCGTCTTGTGGATTCGGCGCGTGCCCCGCTCCTCGAACTTGAAGTGTTTCACCGCGTTCGTCACGTAGACGCGCTCGCGATCGATGCCCGCGGCGACGAGCGCCTTGTCCAGAAGCTTTCCCGCGGGTCCGACGAACGGACGGCCTGCCTTGTCCTCTTGATCGCCGGGCTGCTCGCCGACGAAAACGACCGTGGCTTGCGCCGACCCTGCGCCGAACACCGCTTGCGTGGCGTTGCGGTAGAGATCGCAGCCGCGGCAGGCCTGAGCCGCGTCGGCCAGCACGGTGAGGTCATCGGTGTCGGGAACGAACTCGGCGGCGGTGGGCGATGCCATGCCAGTCGGAATACCCGCTGCGCGCTGGCTAACCCGTGTGGCCAACGGCGCCGTGTAGCCGCTGTCACGTCTGGTGTGGCGACGTGACCTTCGCGGGCCATCAAACGAAAAAGCCCAGGAAAACACCGCTAACACTGATCGATCATTCCCATGTTCGCCGGACCACGGGTTAGGGTCGTTCGAACGTTGGCAGTGCAAACGACACTGGGAGGGTACGAATGAGCGGCTATCAGACCGTGGTGGTTGGCACGGACGGATCGGATTCCTCGTTGCGTGCGGTGGACAAGGCCGGTCAGATCGCCGCGGGTTCTGGCGCCAAGGTGATCGTGGCCACCGCCTACTTCCCGCAGAGCGAAGATCAGCGGGCCGCCGACGTCCTGAAGGACGAGGGCTACAAGATGTCGGGCAATGCGCCCATCTATGCGATTCTGCGCGAAGCCAGAGACCGCGCGGCGGCGGCCGGTGCCAAAGAGGTCGAGGAGAAGGCTGTCGTCGGTGCGCCCGTCGACGCGCTGGTCGACCTCGCAGCGGAAGTCAACGCCGACCTGCTCGTCGTCGGCAACGTCGGGTTGAGCACCATCGCGGGTCGGCTGCTCGGGTCGGTGCCCGCCAACGTCGCGCGCCGCTCGAAGACCGACGTGCTGATCGTCCACACCACGCCGTAACCGTCGGCTTCTACGTCGACTTCTACGTCGACGAAGCCTTCGCGATCTCGGCGATCGCCGCATCCAGCGTCGCGTTGAACTCCTCGTCGCTCTGCTGCGCGGTCAACCCCTCGGTCAGGGCACGCGAGAAGCTGGCGATGACCCCGGTGTTGCGCGCGAGCTTCTCGCACGCCTCGTCGCGGCTGTAGCCACCGGAAAGCGCCACCACGCGAACGACGTTGGGATGCTCGACGAGTTCGCGGTAGAGGTTGTCGGTGTCGGGCAGCGTCAGCTTCAGCATGACCTTCTGACCCTCGTCGAGCTGGTTGAGCCCGTC
>DATEIG010000183.1:0-3333 GCA_035279185.1 Mycobacterium sp. | reverse complement strand
GTCGTCGAGCGCGCTGTCGTCGTCACGGTCGAGGCGTTCGACTGGAACTGCCCGCAGCACATCACACCCCGGTTCAGTGCCGCCGAGCTCGAACCTGCCCTGGCCGACATACGGAAGCGGCTGTCAGACCTCGAGGCGGAGAACGCCGCGCTGAAGACCCAACTCCGCGACGCGCGCGCAACGCACTAGGCGTATTCGGGCGCGATATCGCCGCCGGGCGGGTTGACTGGTCGCACTGTGAACCTGCGAAGCATGACGAGACAGCCCCCGACCGATGTCGTCGTCGAGCTCGACACGGTCGACGAGCTGTTCGCCGCAGACCCCCGCGGCCTGCTCGCCGGCTCGCGACGCATCGACAGCGGGATGGACGAACTGGTCGAGCGGTTCCTCGCCCAGAAGAGGGTCTCCGCCGAGCAGCGCATCGTGCTGGACATCGCCACCCAGTGCTCTGACGACCAGATCGCCCAGATCGTGGCTGCCGTGCGCCGCTACTGCAGCCTGCGTCTGCGTCGTGCCACGCGCGAACACCATCTCATCTGGCGTCAGGGCAAGCGGTCCCTCCTCAGTGGCTCCCTGCTGTTCCTCTCCGGTATCGCGCTGTCGTACTTCTTCACGCGGCCGGAGACGGGCGAGTTCGCCAACGAGTTGCTCGGCAACGGGGTCTTCCTTGTCGTGGCGTGGGTTGGGCTGTGGTATCCCCTCGACCTGTTGTTCATCGCGAGGGAGCAAGCGAAGCGGGAGATGCGCGTCCTCGCCACCATGCTGATCCTGCCGATCGCCGTTAGCGCCCATGACAGCGAACGCCCGTCGGCGGTGACGCCAGATTCCTCTGACGGCCAGGGCCTACCGCCCAGCCTGGTGAGCCGGTTCCGTCGATTCCGCGGACCGTCCAAATCGGGCCTCTGACGACAGGGCCGCGGCGACGCCAAGAATCCGCCAAGCCGTCGGTTCCACTCTGTGCGCACCGGGCCAACGAGGCCCGACCGCCACAGATAGGACTGACCATGAAGACCACACTCGTCGCGGCCTTCTCGATCGCCACCGTCGCCACGCTGCCCCTCGCAGCCGTCGCCAACGCCTGCGGCGGTGGAGGCGACATCCCCCAGAATCTCGAGTGGGTGACTCCGTCGGGAAACATCGTCTGCAGTGTCTACAGCGACGGCTCGGGCGCCAATTGCGAGATCCGCGACCATGATTGGGCCATACCGGCGTCCACTGACGGCCCAGGTGGCCGTCCGTGCGACTTCACGTTCGGCGGCCTGGAGTTCTACGTCAGCAAGGGCAAGCCCGCGATGCTCGGCTGCTACGAGGGCGCCAGCTCCCTCGACCGACCCGGGCTCAAGACGCTCGACTACGGTCAGAGCCACTCGCACGGCCACGTCACCTGCACCAGTGAGGTGTCCGGCGTGACGTGCACCGACACCGCCACCGGGCACTTCTTCCGGGTGTCGCGCGAGACGTACGAGCTGGGATGACGGCGACGGGTTACGGTCCAGCGCGTGAGCACGACGCCGTGGCAGCTTGAGCTCGTCACAATCGCCGAACGGCTGGAAGCGAAGACGAAGCAGACGCGCTGGACCGATCGAACCGAGGTGCTCCTCGAGCGCGAATTCATCGCCGGTGCGTACGCGATAGACAAGGTGCTCCGCTCGAGTACCGGTTCCGACGAGACGGCTCGACGTCGGATTCCGGTCCGACGCCTCGATTCGGGTTACGACCTCGAGCACAGCAGGCGGGACACGATCACCGTTGCAGCGCTCTGTCATCAGATCCTGAACAACGCCGTGTTCGATTTTTATTGCGGCGAGACGGCCGACCTCTTCGACGGCATCTATGTCGCACCGGATCCCGACGAGAAGAACATGCTCCTGGTGATCGCCTCAGACTTCATCGCACTCTGTAACGACTTGGGCACAGGAAACGTCTAATTCACAACGGATTTGACCCACTCCTTACACTTGATGTGTAGCTCCCGTCATGCGGCCGCGGCCGACGGCTCAGCAAGGCGCTGGCGATGTGAGCGAAAACACCACATAGTTCAAGCAAGAGTCGGAACGTTCGTCTGCGCCATGTCGTTGCGCTGTGTCGAGACACCGAGACGTGAAGGGAGAGTGTCGTGGAGTTGACCCGTGAGCATGCGGGCCAGCCATGGGGGGCACGTCAGCGCGAGAAGCTGCGCCGGCTCGTTCGGGAGACCGAACCGCCGACCGGCAGCATGCGCAGGCTCACCGACCACGAACTCGCCGAACGGGACGCGGCCTACTACGAACATGTCGGGGAGATCCTCGACCTCGCGGGCAACATCGGCGCGATCTTGATGGCCTCGGGGACCCCGGCCACCGCGACGATGGAGCAGGTCTCCGACATCTGCGCCGCGTACGGCATCGAGCGGTGCCAGGTCGACGTCATCAACACGACGATCCATCTCGCCGCGTATCGCGGGCCG
This sequence comes from Mycobacterium sp., assembly GCA_035279185.1. Classification (GTDB taxonomy): domain Bacteria; phylum Actinomycetota; class Actinomycetes; order Mycobacteriales; family Mycobacteriaceae; genus Mycobacterium. The sequence goes on along the minus strand of DATEIG010000183.1, from coordinate 887 downwards.
ACGATGCCTGCCGCCAGCACGCTGCACATCGTGCAGGCCCGGTCGATGGACTTCAGCCGGCTGGCCGCCGTCGACCGCCTCATCGCCCGCATCCGGGCGGGCGAGGTGTCTCCGACACAGGCACGGCGCGAACTGGACGCTGTCATCACCGCGCCGCACCCCTACAAGCGCTGGATCGCCACCCTGGCCTGGGGGGCGCTTGCCTTTGCGACTGCGGGAACCCTCGGCGCCGACTGGCTGGTCTGCGTCGTCAGCGCACTGAGCACGATGACGATCGACCGCGTCAACCGTGTGTTGAACCGGCACGGGTTGCCGTTCTTCTTCCAGTACGCGGTGGGCGGGGCGATCGCGACGGCGCCGCCGATCCTCCTGTACGCGCTCAGCCCGAAGCTCGGCTTCCAGTTCGAGCCGACCGTGGCGATCGCCGCGGGCCTGGTCGTGCTTCTCGCCGGCCTGTCGCTCGTCGGGTCCGTCGGCGACGTCATCTCGGGGGCGCCCGTCACCGCGGCGGGCCGCTTCTTCGAATTGGTGATGCTGACCGGCGCGACGATCGCCGGAGTCGCCCTTGTGTTGCACCTCGCCAGCCGCTTCGGCGCTCCCTACGTCGGGATCAGTGCGTCTCCGCCGCCTGCCCTGTCGGAGATGGCCGCGCGCGTCGCGTTCGGCGCCGCCAGCGCGGCCGCGTTCGCCCTCGCCTGCTACGCCGAGCGGTCAGCGGCGATGGCCGCGGCGTTCGGAGGCGCGGCGGGCACCATCGTCTTCCTGCTCGCGCAGGGGGCCGGTTTGGGTGCTGTGGTCGCCTCGTTCGTCGCCGCTGTCCCGATCGGCCTGGTTGGTCGCCTGATGGAGCGTCGCAATCTGGCGCCACCGCTGGTCGTGTCGATCAC
>DATEIG010000182.1:0-4273 GCA_035279185.1 Mycobacterium sp. | reverse complement strand
GTTGACGTACGCGGTGCCGATCCAGTTGAGCATCGGCACCGGCGCCAGCCGCATCGCGGCCAGCGCCGTGCCGAGGATCAGCGCCCCGATCGCCGAGAACGCCGTCAGCTGAATCGTCGTCCAGAACGCCTCGACGATCTGACCGACGGTGAAGCCGGGCAGGACCTCGGTGTTCACGGGCGACTCGTCGGGTTTGGGGCGCTCAGCAGGCGGCGGGCGTCGGAGGTGCCGGGGCGGCGAGACCCGCGGGGCCGAGGTTCTTGTCCCAGGCGGCCTTCCACGCGCCGTCGGATTCCATCTTCTTCAGCGCGTCGGTGATCTTGGTGCACAGCTCGGTGTCGTCCTTCTTCAGGCCGATGCCGTAGTTCTCCTCGGAGAACGGCTTGCCGACGATCTTGAACGCGCCCGGCGTCTGCGCGGCGTAACCGGCGAGGATGACCTCATCGGTGGTCACCGCGTCGATGGCGCCGTTCTTCAGTGCCTCGACGCACGCCGAGTAGGTGTCGTACTGCTGCAGCTGCACACCCGGGTACTTGTCCTTGATCCGCTGAGCCGGCGTCGAGCCGGACACCGAGCACAGCTTCTTGTTGTTCTGCAGCGACTCCGCGCCGGTGATGTCGCTGTTGTCCGCCTTCACCAGCAGGCTCTGCCCGGTGACCAGGTACGGACCGGCGAAGCTCACCTTCTCCTTGCGGGCGTCGGTGATCGAGTAGGTGGCGGCGATGAACTTCACCTGGTCGTTCTGGATCAGCGTCTCGCGCTGGCCCGACGGCGATTCCTTCCACTCGATCTGCTCGGGGGTGTAGCCGAGTTCCTTGGCCACATAGGTGGCGACGTCGACGTCGAACCCGCTCATCGTGCCGTCGGGGTTCTTCAGGCCGAGACCCGGCTGGTCGACCTTGGTGCCGATGACGATCGTGTTCTCGTCGCCACCACCGCCGCCGCAGGCCGTCACCGCGAACGGCAGTGCGACGGCCAGTGCGACGGCGCCTGCGACTCGCAAACCGAAGGAGGGCATGGTGTGTTCCTTTCGCCGGGACGTTGATGGCATCAGTGCTTGAGGATCTTTCCGAGGAAGTCTTTTGCGCGATCGGAGCGAGGGTTGTCGAAGAACTCCTTCGGCTCGGCGGCCTCGACGATCGCGCCGTCGGCCATGAACACCACCCGGTTGGCGGCGCCGCGGGCGAAGCCCATCTCGTGGGTGACCACGATCATGGTCATGCCCTCCTTGGCCAGCGAGGTCATCACCGACAGGACCTCGCTGATCATCTCGGGGTCCAGCGCGCTGGTCGGCTCGTCGAACAGCATCACCTTCGGGTTCATCGCCAGTGACCGCGCGATGGCCACGCGCTGCTGCTGGCCGCCGGATAGCTGTGCGGGGTATTTGTCGGCCTGGTTGGCGACGCCGACCCGTTCGAGCAACTCCATCGCCCGTTTACGGGCGTCCTCCTTGGAGGCCTTGCGCACCTTTCTGGGGGCCAGCGTGACGTTCTCGAGAATTGTCTTGTGCGCGAACAGGTTGAACGATTGGAACACCATGCCGACGTCGGAGCGCAGCTGCGCCAGCTTGCGTCCTTCCTCCGGCAGGATCTCGCCGTCGATCTCGATCGTGCCCGATTCGATGGTCTCGAGACGATTGATGGTGCGGCACAACGTCGATTTGCCAGAGCCGGACGGCCCGAGGACCACGATCACCTCGCCGCGGTCGACGTCGAGGTTGATCTCCTTGAGGACGTGAAGGTCGCCGAAGTGCTTGTTGACGGCCTTGATCGAGACCATCGGCGTGCCCATGGGTGCTGACCTTACCCAGGGAACGCGCAGCTTGTCTGGAACTGGAGAATCCGCTCGATTAACGCCGTGTTGCCGCCCGTAACTACGATGGGGCCGTGACTTCGACGGCGGTGAATGAGGTGCTCGCCTCCTCGCGCGAGCGCTCATCGGGCGTACGCACCTACCAGGTGCGCACCTACGGCTGCCAGATGAACGTCCACGACTCCGAGCGGCTCGCGGGCCTGCTGGAGGCGGCGGGCTACCGGCGGGCGGCCGATGGCGCCGACGCCGATGTCGTGGTGTTCAACACCTGCGCGGTGCGTGAGAACGCTGACAACAAGCTGTACGGCAACCTCAGCCATCTGGTCCCGCGCAAACAGGCCGACCCCGGCATGCAGATCGCCGTCGGCGGTTGTCTGGCGCAGAAGGACCGCGACGCCGTGCTGCGCCAGGCGCCCTGGGTGGATGTGGTCTTCGGCACCCACAACATCGGCTCGCTGCCCACGCTGCTGGAACGCGCGCGGCACAACCGGCAGGCGCAGGTCGAGATCGTCGAGGCCCTGCAGGAGTTCCCGTCCGACCTACCGGCGGCGCGCGAATCTGCCTATGCCGGTTGGGTTTCCATCTCTGTCGGCTGCAACAACACCTGCACGTTCTGCATCGTGCCCGCGTTGCGCGGCAAGGAGGTCGACCGCAGGCCCGGTGACGTGCTTGCCGAAGTGCAGGCGCTGGTCGACCAGGGCGTCGTCGAGGTGACACTGCTCGGCCAGAACGTCAACGCCTACGGCGTGTCGTTCGCCGATCCCGAACAGCCACGCGACCGTGGGGCGTTCGCGCAACTGCTGCGCGCGTGCGGGCGCATCGACGGGCTCGAGCGGGTGCGGTTCACCTCACCCCATCCCGCCGAGTTCACTGACGACGTCATCGAGGCGATGGCGGAGACGCCGAATGTCTGCCCGGCCCTTCACATGCCGCTGCAGTCGGGTTCCGACCGGATCCTGCGGGCCATGCGCCGCTCGTACCGCTCCGAGAGATTCCTCTCCATCCTCGACACCGTGCGCGCCGCTATCCCGCACGCCGCCATCACCACGGACCTGATCGTCGGATTCCCCGGCGAGACCGAAGAGGACTTCCAGCACACGCTCGATGTCGTCGAGGCGGCGCGCTTCAGCGCGGCCTTCACGTTCCAATATTCGAAGCGGCCTGGCACGCCGGCCGCTGAGCTCGACGGCCAGATTCCCAAAGCCGTTGTGCAGGAACGTTATCAACGCCTGATCGACCTGCAGGAGCGAATCTCGCTGGAGGAGAACACCGCTCAGATCGGTCACACCGTCGAGCTGCTCGTGGCCGTCGGGGAGGGGCGCAAGGACAGCCGCACCGCGCGCATGTCCGGACGCGCACGCGACGGCAGGCTGGTGCACTTCACCCCGCCGGAGACCGCCGTCCGGCCCGGGGACATCGTCACCACCGTCGTCACCGGCGCCGCGCCGCACCACCTGATCGCCGACGGTGCGGTGCTCGAACACCGCCGCACCCGGGCAGGCGATGCGCACGAGGCCGGGCGGCGGCCGAACGGTGTCGGGCTCGGCATGCCCGGGATGGGGGCGCCCGCGCCCACGACAGCGGCATCGGGGTGTGCGCGATGACCGGGGGAGACTCCAACAGCAGCGAGTTCGACGACTTCAAGGGCGATATCGAGGCCGCCGAGCGGCGCGTCGCACGGGAGATCGATCCGGGTCCGCGGGCGCTGGCGATCGCGGTCGCGGTCTTCGTCCTGCTGGCGACGTTCATCCTGCCGCACACCGGCGGGGCACGAGGGTGGGACGTGCTGGCGGGCAACGAGGCGGCGATCGCCGAGGGGATCTCGCTCCCGTCGCGGGTGTTCATCTGGCTTGCGCTGGTGTTCAGCGTCGGCTTCTCGATGCTCGCCCTGCTGACGAGGCGCTGGGCGCTGGCCTGGATCGCGTTGGCCGGGTCGACGGTGGCGTCGTTCGCGGGGCTGCTGGCGGTGTGGTCGCGGCAGACCGCCGCCGAACCGCATCCCGGGCCGGGCATCGGCCTGGTCATCGCCTGGCTCACCGTGATCGTGCTGACCTACAACTGGGCCAGGGCGGTGTGGGCCCGCACGGCGCTGCAACTCGCTGCGGAAGAAGAGCGCAGGCGAGCGGTTGCCAAACGTCAGACCAAGGGTCTGCTCGAGAGTTTCGACGACGACCGCGACGACGACGGGCCCGAGAAGACCTAGCGCCTCTTGCCGAGCGCCTCGACAGCAGCCTCGGCCCACTGCCGCCACTGCTCGGCGCTGGCCCTCGCCTGTTCGGCATCCTTGGTGCGGCCCGCGGCGGCGGCCTTCTCGGCCTGGCGCTCGAATTGCTCTGCGCGCTCGCGGAATTGATCGGCACGGGCCTGCGCCTCGGGGTCGACGCCGTGGCTCGGCGCGTCGCGGATCTTCTTCTCGATCGCGCGCAGCCGTCGCTCCAGATCGGCGCCGCGCTCCCGCGGA
>DATEIG010000181.1:0-4307 GCA_035279185.1 Mycobacterium sp. | reverse complement strand
CGGCCGCGCTGGCGTAGACGTACCCCGAGTTCAGGTACAGCGCCTCGGCGATCTCCTCGAAATTCGAGCGCAGCAGACCACCGCGCACCCCGATGGTGGCCTGGCTGACACCGTCGGGCAGCTCGGTCGGGATGCGCACCGAGGGGACTTCGCCTGCCGTATCGCTCATGACTGCTTCCACGGAAGGCCGACAGCTTTCCAGCCGGTGCGGCCGCGATGCTTGTCGTCGTCGAGGTCGCCTTCGAAGCCGTCCAACACGTTGTACGACGGCGCGATGCCCGCCGCGGTGGCTGCCTCGGCGGCACCGATCGACCGGTTTCCCGAGCGGCAGAGGAACACCACCGGGCGGTCGCCGGGCTCGACGCCCGCGGCGACGAGGTCGTCGACGAAACCGTCGTTGCGGCTGCCGTCGGTCCGGTTCCACTCGATGTAGACGACCTCGCGGCCGAGCTCTGTCAGATCGGGTACCCCGACGAAGCGCCATTCGGCATCGGTGCGGCAGTCCACGAGCACGGCCTGGGGATCATCGTTGAGTATCTTCCAGGCCTCTTCAGGCGTGATGTCTCCCGCGTAACCGCTCACGGTCGCGAGTGTCCCACACCTAACTGGGGCCGGTCGAACAGACCTTCCACGCTCCGTCCTCGCGAACGAACGTCATCGGAACAGGCTTTTTGTCGTCCTCGGCCTTGTCGAAGTGATACGTCACCGTCGCAGTCGCCCTGTCCCCGTCGATCTTGACGTCGGTGACGTTGTCGACGAACCGCGCTCCGCGTTTGGCGGTCGAATCTCGTTGACGGGCAAGAACATCCGCCTCCTTGCCGTGCTCCGCGGCGCAGGTGTATCCGGTGAAGTCGGCGTAGTTCTCCCGCTGCAGGGCGTCGTTCTGGCCGACGGCGGCCAAGCCGACCTGCTGATCAGGTGGCGTGGAGTCACCGGAGAAAACGCTGAACAACCAGATTGCGATCACGACGACGACAATGATTGCGAGTGCGGCCAGAAACGGCGCCATCGTCGGGCGGTCGGCTGCCTCGTCGGCCTGGTCGTCTGTCGGCACGGCTACCAGAGTTTGCGCAGCACGCCGGTGACGCGACGCACCCTGTCCCTGGCGGTGGTCACGTCGGGGGCGGTGGCCAGCGCGAGGCCGAGCCGGCGCCGGGGTTCCGTCTCGTCGGGCCGGTTGAACAGGCGCGCATCGCTCTCGGCGACGGCCAGCGCGTCACCGAGCACGGCGTTGACGTTCTCGGGCGCGATCTCGACCGGGGCCGACTCACCGCCCGCGTAGGTCACCTCCGCCGCGCCCGGCGAGATCATGATGGTGTCGACATGTAGCCCGAGGATCGCCCGCGCATGCAACTCGAACACCGAAAGACGTTGCGAGCGAAGGGTTACCAGGCCGCTGTCGTGCGGTCTCATGCGGACGTCGGAGAAGTACACCTCATCGCCGCGCACCAACAGCTCGACGCCGAAGACGCCGCGGCCGCCCAGCGCGTTGACGATGCGCGCGGCGATCGACTTCGCCGCGTCGAGCGCGGGCGCGGACAGCTGCTGCGGCTGCCACGACTCCAGCACGTCGCCGTCGCCCTCCCGGTGGCCGATCGGCTCGCAGAAGTGCAGCGCGGGTCCCGTCGGCCCCGTGGTCCGCACGGTGATCAGCGTGATCTCGAAATCGACCTCGACGACGGTCTCGGCCAGCACGCGGTTGTGCGGCACACGGCCCGCCGCCACCGCGCGCTGCCAGGCCGCTTCGACGTCGTCAAGGCGGAGCAGCACCGACTGGCCTTCACCCGGCACACCGGCGACCGGCTTGACCACCAGCGGGAAGCCCGCATGCTCGGCGACCGCGGTCAACTCGTCGGCCGAGCCTGCGAACCAGAACGGCGCGGTCGGCAGCCCGAGCTCGTCGGCCGCCAGCCTGCGCATCCCCTCGCGGTCCTGCGTCATCCGCACGCTGCGCGGGGTCGGGAACACCTCGAGTCCGCGCTCGGCGGCGGCGACGAGCGCGTCGACCGCGATGACACCGGACTCCGCCACCACGTAGCGCGGATTGGCTCGTTCGATGATCGCGGTCAGCGCCTCCGCGTCGTTCATCTTGACCACCGCGGCGCGGTCGGCGACACCGTGTGCGGGTGCGTTCGCGTACCGGTCGACGGCGACGACCTCGCGGCCCAGCCGCTGGAACGCCAGGGTCAGCTCTCGGCTCAACTCGCCTGAGCCGAGCAGCATCACCGCTTTCGGCTCCTCCCGCGCCGCGATCGGCTCACTGTCGGTCGGCTCTTGGTCCGGTGTGTCCTCGGGTTCTCCGGCTTCGGTGATTTCACTCATCGCCCGTCAAGACTGCCAGATGTTCAGCCGAGCCGGATGTCGATGTAGCACCATCGCCAGTCCTCGCCCGGCTCCACCGATCGCATCACTGGGTGGCCGGTCGCGCGGAAGTGTTCGCTGGCATGTTGATGGGGGCTGGAGTCGCAGCAGCCGACGTGCCCACACGTCAGGCACATCCGCAGATGCGCCCACGTGTTCTCGCCGAGATCGCTGCAATCCTGGCATCGTCCGGGAGTAAGCGGCTCGGGTTCTGAGGTTGCAGCCGAGAGGTGCGGGCACGTGTTCGGCTTCGACGGCGCCGTGGAGTCGCGTCCGCGTGATCTCTTGAGCATGCTGACCAAGGATAGGAGGTGGGACGACGTGCAAGGCTCCCTGCTCGCGGTGCTGGTGCTGTCGGTCCTGCTGGCCGCCCTGGCACGGCGCTTCGACGTGTCCGCGCCGCTGGCGCTGGTGGTCGCCGGGCTGGTGGTGAGCGCCATCCCCGGGTTCACCGACATCGAGCTCGAACCCGAACTCGTGCTCTACGTCCTGCTGCCGCCGCTGCTCTGGTCGGCGGGCCTGGAGAGCAGCTACGTCGGCCTGAAGAACAACCTGCGCTCGATCGGGGGGCTGGCCGTCGGGCTACCTCTGGCGACGACGATCGCCGTCGGCCTCGTCGCCTACAAAACGGTGCCGGACCTGACCCTGGCGGCGGGGCTCACCCTCGGCGCGGTCGTCGCCCCCCCGGACGCGGTGTCCGCGACGGCCGTCGGCCGCAGACTCGGCCTCCCACGCCGCATCATGACTCTGCTCGGCGGGGAGAGCCTGCTCAACGACGCCACGGCACTGACCGCCTACAAGGTCGCGCTGGCCGCCGCGATCGGCACCGCGGCGACGTGGGGCAGCGGTCTTGCGACGTTCGCGCTGGCCGCGGGCGGCGGCGTCGTCATCGGTCTGGTGATGGGCTTCGTCATCTCGTTCATCCGGTGGCGACTCGACGACCCGCTCGTGGAGAGCGCCGTCGGGCTCGTCGCACCGTTCGTCATCTACCTCACGGCCGAGGAGGCACACGGCTCCGGTGTGCTCGCGGTGGTCGTCGCCGCGCTGATCCTCGGCCAGAAGTCGTTCCACGCCGGGTATGAGACCCGGCTGCAGGACCAGGCCGTGTGGAAGGCGCTGCAACTCGTGCTCGAGTCGTTCGCGTTCCTGATGATCGGCCTGCAGCTGCCCGGCGTCATCGACGAGATCAAGGGCATGCCGTTCACCACGATGGCGTCCTACTCGGCCGCGGTGCTGGCGACGGTCATCGTCGTCCGGATCGTCTGGGTGTACGCGTTCGCGTATCTGCCGAGGATGCTGTCACCGCGCATCAGGGCGAGGGAGCCCGCGCCGACGCCTTCGCAGGTCTTCATCGTCGCGTGGGCGGGCATGCGCGGGGTGGTCTCGCTCGCCGCGGCGTTCGCGGTGCCGCTGACGACGCTGTCGGGTGAACCCTTCCCGGGGCGGGAGCACGTCGTGTTCCTCACGTTCGTCGTGGTGATCGGCACGCTGCTGCTGCACGGGCTGACGCTGCCGTGGCTGATCCGCAAGCTCGGCGTGCAGGGCGACGAGGCCCGCACCGATGCGATCGCCGCGGCCGCCGCACAGGAGAAGGCCGCGATCGCGGCCGCAGACAGACTCGACGAGCTGCTCGCCGAGAACGACACGACCGAAGCGGTGCGCGCCGCAGAAGTGTTGCGCGCGTGGAATACTCGGCGCCGCAATTCCGCCTGGGAACGACTCGGCCGCAGCAAGGAGGAGATCGGGGAGAGCCCGACAGCGGCGTTCCGGCGGTTGCGGCTGGAGATGCTGGCCGCCGAACGCGCGGCGTTCATCGCCGAACGGGACAGCGGGCACATCGACGACGAAGTGCTGCGCTCGGTGCTGCACGGTTTGGATCTCGAGGAAGCGACGCTCAACCGGGCTTGACCCGGGAACTGTTTCTCGTCCCACTTCAACATATAGCG
>DATEIG010000180.1:0-10622 GCA_035279185.1 Mycobacterium sp. | reverse complement strand
GATCTCCAGGATGCCAAGACCATCGAGGCGGTCGTCGAAGCGCTCGACGGTGACACCGTGCTGCTCGAGCTGTTGCACGCGCTGGCCGAGGCGGACTCGCTGGCAACCGGTCCCGGTGTGTGGGGGGACTGGAAGGCGTCGCTGATCGGGGACCTGGTCCGACGGTGTCGGCTGGTGATGGCAGGCGAGGAGCTGCCCGGGCCCGATCCTGTTGATCCGCGCCATCTTTCGCTCGCCTCGACAGTCGGGGTTCACGTGGAGATGACGCCTGGCGACGGGCCGCACATCTACGACGTCACGATGATCGCCCCCGACCGGCGCGGCCTGCTGTCGAAGGCGGCAGGCGTGTTGGCGCTGAACTCCCTTCGCGTGCACTCGGCGTCGGTCAACGGCTACGAGGGCTCGGCGATCAACACGTTCGTCGTCTCGCCGCATTTCGGTTCGCCGCCCGCTGCCGAACTGCTGCGTCAGCAGCTCAAGCTGGCCCTCGACGGCGAGCTCGACGTCCTGGGGTCCCTGGACAGCCGCGACCGTGACGCCGCGCAGTACGGCACGGGACGCGCGGGAGAGGTGCCCGCCGGGGTGCCCATCAACCACGCGGCCGCCCCGCCGAAGATCCTCTGGTCTCACGGGGCGGCGTCCGGCGAGCACGTGGTGCAGATCCGCTCCACCGACCGCGTCGGGCTGCTGGCCCGTTTGACCGCGGTGTTCGAGCGCGACGGCGTCGACATCGCCTGGGCCAAGGTGACCACGCTCGGGTCCTCGGTCGTCGACTTGTTCGGCATCCTCATCCCGGCTGAGCGCGACGGCGACGGCTCCGGGGTACGTGACGAGCTGCAACGCGATCTCTACGAGGTGTTGCCCACCCCGCCGCCTGCGAAGCCGGTGTCGGAAGCCCGCTGAGTCCCACGGCGGTCCTCCTCAACGCGGCTCACGCCGCTTGATCGTCGGCCCGCTGAGTCCGACGGCGGTCCTCCTCAACGCGGCTCACGCCGCTTGATCGTCGGCCCGCTAGGCTTGCCACGTGTTTGAATCCCTGTCCGACCGGTTGACCGGTGTCCTCTCGGGCCTGCGCGGCAAGGGGCGGTTGACCGACGCCGATATCGACGCAACGACCCGCGAGATCCGCCTTGCGCTGCTGGAGGCCGACGTCTCGCTGCCCGTGGTGCGCGCGTTCGTCAACCGCATCAAGGAGCGGGCACGCGGCGCCGAGGTGTCGGCCGCGTTGAACCCGGCCCAGCAGGTCGTCAAGATCGTCAACGAGGAACTCGTCGGGATCCTCGGCGGTGAGACCAGGCAACTGGCGTTCGCCAAGACCCCGCCGACCGTCGTGATGCTCGCGGGTCTGCAGGGCTCGGGTAAGACGACACTGGCGGGCAAGCTCGCCAAATGGCTGAAGGGACAGGGGCACACGCCGCTGTTGGTGGCGTGCGACCTGCAGCGCCCCGGCGCGGTCAACCAGCTTCAGGTCGTCGGCGGCCAGGCCGGTGTCGAGGTGTTCGCACCGCACCCCGGTGCCTCCGCCGACGGAACTGTCGACACCGATCCCTCGATCCCGGTGAAGGTCGCGTCCGACGGCCTCGCTGAGGCCAGGGCCAGGCACTTCGACGTGGTCATCGTCGACACCGCGGGCCGTCTCGGCATCGACGACGAACTGATGGCCCAGGCGGCCTCGATCCGCCAGGCCGTCGATCCCGACGAGGTGCTGTTCGTCGTGGACGCCATGATCGGCCAGGACGCGGTCACCACCGCCGAGGCGTTCCGCGAGGGCGTCGGGTTCACCGGCGTCGTGCTCACCAAGCTCGACGGCGACGCCCGCGGCGGCGCCGCGCTGTCGGTGCGCGAGGTCACCGGCGTGCCGATCCTGTTCGCGTCGGCGGGCGAGAAGCTCGACGACTTCGACGTCTTCCACCCCGACCGCATGGCCAGCCGCATCCTCGGCATGGGCGACGTGCTCACGCTCATCGAGCAGGCCGAGCAGGTCTTCGACGCTCAGCAGGCCGAGGAGGCCGCCGCCAAGATCGGTTCGGGCGAGCTGACGCTCGAGGACTTCCTCGAGCAGATGATGGCGATCCGCAAGATGGGTCCGATCGGCAACCTGTTGGGCATGCTGCCCGGCGCAGGTCAGATGAAGGAAGCGCTCGCCGCGGTCGACGACAGCCAGCTCGACCGGGTGCAGGCGATCATCCGGGGTATGACCCCGCAGGAGCGCGCCGACCCGAAGATCATCAACGCGTCCCGGCGGCTGCGCATCGCCAACGGATCCGGTGTCACGGTGTCGGAGGTCAACCAACTCGTCGACCGGTTCTTCGAGGCCCGCAAGATGATGTCCCAGATGGCGGGCCAGATGGGAATGCCGTTCGGCCGCAAGGGATCGTCACGCAAGACCGGCAAGGGCAAGAACAAGCAGGCCGGGAAGAAGAAGGGCAAGGGCAGGGGGCCGACGCCGCCGCGCAATCCGCTCGGCGTCGGTGCGCCGGGCATGCCCCCGGGTTTCCCCGATCTGTCGAACATGCCGAAGGGCCTCGACGAGCTGCCGCCGGGCCTGGCCGACATCGACCTGTCGAAGCTGAAGTTCCCCAAGAACTAGATGACGCCGCAGGAGCGCCTCCACGTCACGGGTCGGGGTCTGCCCGACGGTGAACCGATCGAGTGGTGGATCGTCGACGGACTGCTGAGCGCTGAACCTGTCGCCGACGCGCAGACCGTCTTCTCCGACGGGTGGATCGTGCCCGGTCTCGTCGACGCTCACTGCCACGTCGGTCTCGGCGAGCACGGTCCGTTGGACAACCTCGACGACTGCATCGAGCAGGCCGAGACCGAACGCGGCGTCGGCGCGCTGCTGCTGCGCGACTGCGGGTCGCCGATCGACACCCGCGCGCTCGACGACCGCGACGACCTGCCGCGCATCATCCGCCACGGTCGCCATCTGGCCCGGCCGAAGCGCTATCAGCGCGATTTCGCCATCGAGTTGGAGGACGAGTCGCAATTGCCAGCGGCCGTCGCCGAGCAGGCCCGCTGGGGCGACGGCTGGGTCAAACTGGTGGGCGACTGGATCGACAGGGAGGTCGGCGACCTCGCGCCGCTGTGGTCCGACGAAGTGCTGCTGGCGGCGATGGAGGCCGCCCACGCCGAGGGCGCGCGGGTGACCGCCCACGTCTTCAGCGAGGACGCGCTGCCCGGGCTCATCAAGGCAGGCATCGACTGCATCGAGCACGGCACGGGCCTCACCGACGACACCATCGCGCTCATGGTCGAGCACGGGACCGCGTTGGTGCCGACATTGATCAACGTCGAGAACTTCCCCGGCATCGCCGACGGCGCAGCGAAGTATCCGACGTACGCGGCGCACATGCGGGATCTGTACGAGCGGTCGGGGGAGCGCATCGCTGCCGCGCACGACGCGGGTGTGCCGATCTTCGCGGGTACCGACGCGGGCAGCATGGTCGCCCACGGCCGCATCGGCGACGAGATCGACGCGCTCAAGCACGTGGGGATGACGCCGACCGAGGCACTCGGCGCGGCGAGCTGGACCGCCCGCAGTTGGCTGGGCAGGCCGTCGCTGGAGCACGGCGCTCCCGCCGATCTGGTGTGCTACGCCGACGACCCGCGGGGCGGTGCCGCCGTCATCAACAGCCCGGATGTGGTCGTCCTGCGTGGCCGGGTCTTCTAGCGTCCGGCTGCGGTCGACGGCGGCGTCGCTGCTGACCGCGCTGGCACTCATGGCGGGTGCGCCGTCGGCGGCCGCCGACCCGAATACGTTGTGGGACATCGTCAGTGGCCAGTGTGTGCCCGACCAGCAGACGCAGGGCAGGCCCGCGCCGTGCGCGCTGGTCGATCTGGCCGGCGGCTACGCGGTGCTGAAGGACATCGTCGGCACGACGCAGTTCCTTGCGATCCCCACCGCCCGGGTCGCGGGCATCGAGAGCCCGGAGATCCTCGCCGCCGACGCGCCCAACTACTTCGCCGACGCCTGGCGGGCCCGCTCGTACGTCGAACAGCGCGCGGGCCGCGGACTTCCGCGCGACTGGGTGAGCCTGGCCGTCAACTCATCCGATGCGCGGTCCCAGAACCAGCTGCACATCCACATCGACTGCGTGCGTGCCGATGTGCGTCAGACGCTGGCCGCCTACGCGGGGAACATCGGAGATACGTGGGCCCCGTTCCCCGTTCGCCTGGCCGGCGAGCCGTACCGGGCGATGGCGGCGCCGGGCGATGAGCTCGTCGTCGACCCGTTCCGGTTGCTCGCCGACAGCCTTCCGGAGGGAGAGTCCATGGGGGCGCAGTCGCTTGTGGTGGTCGGCGCGACCGACGTCGACGGTGGGCCCGGCTTCGTCCTGCTGGCAGGAAGCACCGATGCGGGCAGCGGTCATGGTGAAGACCTGCAGGACCACGACGCATGCCCGCCGCCCAGCGAGGCGATCGGCAAGTAGGCCCTCGCGCTTCAGGCCTGCGCGAAGCCCCAGTCGAACAGGCTGATCGCCTGCCCGTACAGGTCGCCGTCGCCGTACATCTCGACGACGACAAGCCTGCGGCTGCCCCGCTGGGCCGCCGCGACGAACGTGTCGCGGGCCAGGTTCGTGTACCCGGTCTTGCCTGCGATCGTGCCGGGATAGCGCTCCAGGAGTTTGTTCTGCGCGGTGATCGTCTTGCCGGGGAAGGCCGCCGAGCGCTCCTGGAAGATCTGAGCGATCAGCGGGTACGTCAGAGCCGCGCGGTAGATCACCGCGAGATCGTGGGGGGTGGTAGTCGACTCCCAGCCGGGGCCGTCCAGTCCGGACGGCGATGACGCGTGCGTGCTCTTGGCGCCGACGGCGGCCGCCTTGCGATTCATCGCCGCGACCGCGACGCGCTGGCCGCCGAGCATGTCGGCCAACATGTTCGCCGCATCGTTGCCCGACACCATCAGCAGCGCTTCCAGCAATTGGCGGGTCGTGTAGGCCTGGCCGGGTTCCAGTCCGACGCAAGAACATTCGACTTCGGTGTGGGACTTGTTCGCACGCGCGAAATTGTCGGGCCGGAGGTTGTCGAGCACGACCATCGCGAGCAACGGTTTGATCGTGCTGGCAGGCGCATGCCGGCCGTACGGGTCATGGGAGGCCAGAATGCGCCCGGAGTCGAGGTCGGCGACCAGCCACGCCTGCGCGGGACCATCGGGCAGCCCGACCGCTCCGGCCGGCTGGACGCCCGGCTCAGCGGATGCGATCGGCGCGGCCACCGCGATGCTCGTCAACGCGAGCGCGGTTGCCAAGGCTGCCAACAAATTTCGCACGAACGCCGAGAGTAACCGGTGCAGACAACGGTTCCGGCTGCGTCGAGGTCTCGGATCCGTTGCGGATCAACAACTTTTGAGTACGATGCCGGCTACAGCGTTGCGACGCTCAACTGCCTGTCCTGGGCGAAGCCCCAGTCGAAGAGGGCCATCGCCTGATCCCAGTAAGTCGGGCCGCCCTCTTTGATCAAGCCGTACATCATCGCGATCACCAGGCGGCGTCCGTTGCGGTCGGCGGCGGCGACGAAGGTCTTCTTCGCCGCGTCGGTGAACCCGGTCTTGCCGCCGAGGGTGCCCGGGTAGCGGTGCAGGAGTTCGTCATCGTTGACGATCGGCCGGTCGCCCGACTCCGTGGGGAAGGTGGCCGTCGGCTGCGCGATGATCTGCGCGAACACCGGGTTGGCCATCCCGGCCCGGAAGATGACCGCGAGATCCCGCGGCGTCGTCAGGCCGGGTCCCGTCGGTCCGTCGAGCCCCGACGGTGACGATGCGTATGTGCCGAGCGCGCCGATGGCGGCGGCCTTCGCGTTCATCTTGGCCACCGCGGCGTCGTAGCCGCCGATCATGTCGGCCAGCGCGTTGGCGGCGTCGTTGCCCGACATCAGCAGGATCGCGTCGAGCAGTTGGCGTGCGGTGTAGGTGCGGCCCGGCTCGACGCCCGCGCACGTGCACTCGACCTGCGTGTCGGCCTCGGTGCCGACCACGGTCGCGTTGAGATCGGTCACTTCGTCGAGCGCGGTCAGCACCAGCAGCGTCTTGATCGTGCTCGCGGGCGGATGGGGAACGCTCATCTCCCGCTCGGCGAGAACCTGTCCGGTGTCCATGTCGGCGACGATCCACGCCGGTGCGGGACCCTCCGGAGGAGGTGACACGTTGCCGATCGGCTGGATGACGGGCTCGGCGTCGGCCACCGGCACCTCGGACAACGGCGCGACGGATACGGACAGCATGCTCAGGCAGGCGGCGACGACCGCGATGATCCTCCCCATGGGTCCAGCAGCGTAACCCTGATCGCCCGTGGATGTCCGGTCGGTGTTCAATCGACCCATGCTCAGCCTGGAAGAGATCTCCGACCGCCTCGAACTGCAACACCTGCTGATCAGCTATTCCGAGGCAATCGACCGTCGCGAGTTCGATGAACTCGACGACCTCTTCGCTCCGGACGCCTACATCGACTACCGCGACACCGGCGGCATCGACGGCGAGTACCCGCAGATCAAGGCATGGCTCGCCGAGACGCTACCCACATACTTCGAGCGCAACGCCCACATGCTGGGACTTCCGGCGATCAAGCTCGCAGGTGACACGGCGACCGCGCGCACCTTCTGCTTCAACCCGATGATCCTCAAGGGCGAGAAGCCCAAGGTGATGCAGGTCGGGGTCTGGTACGACGACGAGTTCGTCCGCACCGAAACCGGCTGGCGGTTCTCCCGCCGCGTCGAGATCAAGTGCTACGACAAGATCCTGTAGCGCACGATTTCGCCGCTCACGGGCTGTTCTGGCAGAATGGGCGGCTGTCTGTCGCAGGACCACGGCCCCGCGACGGTCACACACGTGAGGCAAAACCGGATCCGGGCAACCCGCCCGTGGTCGCCGAATTGCAGCGTGGCAAACGCAGTAGGAGATTGGCTTCAACATGGCTGTCAAGATCAAGCTCACCCGGCTTGGCAAGATCCGCAACCCCCAGTACCGCATCGCCGTCGCCGACGCGCGCACCCGCCGCGACGGACGCTCGATCGAGGTCATCGGCCGGTACCACCCGAAGGAAGAGCCGAGCCTCATCGAGATCGACTCGGAGCGGGCGCAGTACTGGCTCGGTGTCGGCGCCCAGCCGACCGAACCTGTGCTGGCACTGCTGAAGATCACCGGCGACTGGCAGAAGTTCAAGGGCCTGCCCGGCGCCGAAGGCACGCTGAAGGTCAAGGAACCCAAGCCGAGCAAGCTGGACCTGTTCAACGCGGCGCTTGCGGAGGCTGACGGCGGTCCCAGCACCGAGGCCACCACGGCCAAGAAGAAGAAGGCGCCCGCCAAGAAGGCGGCCAAGGGCGACGGAGCCGAACCGTCGGCCGAGACGGTCGAGGCCGAGGCCGCTCCGGTCAAGGACGAGTCCGAGCCCGCCGCTGAGGGCCCAGACGCCTCCACTCCCGTCGAGCAGGCCGACGAGTCGTGAGCTCGGTCGTCGTCGACGCGGTCGAGCACCTGGTCCGCGGCATAGTCGACAACCCCGACGACGTCCGGGTCGACATGGTGACATCCCGGCGCGGCCGCACCGTGGAGGTGCACGTCAACCCCGAGGATCTCGGCAAGGTCATCGGCCGTGGCGGCCGGACCGCGACCGCGCTGCGTACCCTGGTCGCAGGCATCGGCGGCCGGGGGATCCGCGTCGACGTGGTGGACACCGACCAGTAGCGGTCGTGGCGTGGACCTGGTAGTCGGTCGGGTCGTCAAGGCTCACGGCATCGCCGGCGAAGTCGTCGTCGAGGTCCGCACCGACGACCCCGATACGCGATTCGCGCCGGGCACCCGTCTGCGTGCACGACCGTCGCGCGGTGGGCCGGAGCGCGAGTACACCGTCGAGTCCGCCCGCGAGCACAGCGGGCGGCTGCTGGTCCGCCTGGAGGGTGTCGCCGACCGCAACGCCGCGGAAGCGTTGCGCAGCCACGTGTTTCTCGTCGACACCGGGGACCTCCCACCGATCGAGGATCCCGACGAGTTCTACGACCATCAGCTCGAAGGTCTGCGGGTGGTGACGGTCGACGGTCGTCTCGTCGGAAACGTCAACGAGGTGCTGCACACCGCGGCAGGCGAATTGCTCTCGGTGACAACCGAAACCGGTGGCGAGCTGCTGGTGCCGTTCGTCAGCGCGATCGTCGTCCAGGTGTCCCTGCCGGATCAGACCATCGAGATCGATCCACCCGAGGGCCTTCTGGAGCTGTGAGGATGCGCAGCAGTGCTCATTGACGTCGTGACTATCTTCCCCGACTACCTCGTTCCCCTGCGACAGTCGCTGCCGGGCAAGGCGATCGAGACCGGCATCATCGACTTTCGCGTGCACGACCTTCGGCGGTGGACGCACGACGTTCACCGCTCCGTGGACGACTCGCCGTATGGCGGCGGCCCCGGCATGGTGATGAAGGCCCCGGTGTGGGGTGAAGCGATCGACGAATTGTGCACCGCCGAAACCCTTCTCGTGGTTCCGACTCCCGCCGGGCGGCTGTTCGACCAGGCGACGGCGCAACGCTGGGGCGATGAGTCGCACCTGATGTTCGCCTGCGGCCGCTACGAGGGCATCGATCAGCGGGTGATGGACGACGCCGCTCGGCGAATGCGCGTGGAGGAGGTGTCGATCGGCGACTACGTGCTGCCGGGCGGGGAGTCCGCCGCGCTGGTCATGATCGAAGCCGTCGTGCGTCTGCTTCCCGACGTGCTGGGCAATCCCGCCTCACATCGCGAGGATTCGCACTCCGACGGCCTGTTGGAGGGGCCGAGCTACACCCGGCCGCCGAGTTGGCGTGGGCTGGACGTCCCCGATGTGCTGTTGTCGGGCGACCATGCGAAGGTCGCGGCGTGGCGACGGCAACAGGGCCTGGACCGGACGCGGGAGCGACGGCCGGATCTGCTTGCCGACGACTAGATCCTGCCGCCCGGGAACATCGCCTTGACCACCTGGGTCATCCTGTCGCGCGCCGCTGCGGCACCGGTCGGATCCAGCGATCCCATCGCGAGCACGTAGCGACGATCGGGTCCGATCGCACCGGTGGAGACGTGCAACTGGTTGCCGCCGTTCCAGCAGCAGAACCACCCCTGCTTGACCGCGACCGGCTCCGCGTACAGCCCCTCGGGTATCCCGAAACGCTGTGGGTAGCCGTCGATTCCGGTCGGCGTGGACTGCGCGAGGTTGCCGATGATCACGTTGGTCTGTTCGGGCGGCAGCCCACCGGTGCCGTCGAGCAGCATGTCGTAGTAGCGGACGAGATCAGCTGCGGTGCTTGTGGTCACGTCCCAGTGGCCGTTCCAGGGCGCCGTCGTTCCGCCGAGCCCGTACCGCGCCTTGACGCGGCCGATGACGGCACTGCCCCCGAGGCGGTCCCAAAAAGTCTGCGCCGCACCGTCATCGGAGGACCGCAGCATGGTATCGAGCGACTTGCGGTCGGCGGGGGAGAGCGTCGTCTCGCCCTTGGACTCCTTCAACAGGAGATCGTCGGCGATGAACAACTTGACCACCGACGCAATCGGGAACGATGAGCCGTCCCCGCCCGAGACGGTCTGGCCGGTGTCGCGGTCGAGCACCACCACCGAGATGTCGGCGCCGGATTTCGCCGCGTCGGCGGTGGCCTGTTTCGTTCGGGCGTCGAGGCCGTCGAAGCCCGCGGACGGCGCCTCCGGGGGCGCCTGCGGCATCGGCAGCGTGTTGTTCTGTGGCGCAACGACCGTCACCTGCGGGGTGTCCGGATCCGGCGGTGTGCCGTGGCTCTGCGCCTCACATCCGGCAATTAGCAGCGCCGCACTCATGATGGCTGCGATCGCCGTCGCCCGACTCGACGGCCGCCCACGCATAGCTCTCCTTCGAAGAAGCGATGAAATGCTCTCTACCCGGCGGGGCGGTCCTTCAACCGCGATGCGGCACCTGCCCGCCGCCAGCGGACTCCAGCCTAATACGAAGAGTCAGATCCGGCCGCCGGGGAACATCGTCTTGACGGCCTGGGTGATGGTCGCGCGGGCCGTATCCGCCGTCGCGGGCTGATCGGAGGCGATGGCCATGACGTAGCGGCGGTCGGAGCCGATGACGCCTGTCGAAAGGTGCATCCAGTCCGCGCCGACGCAGCACATCCAGCCCTGTTTGACCGCGACGGGTTCGGCGTAGAGCCCCTCGGGGATGCCGAACCGCTGCGGGTACACGCCGCCGGGCATCATCCCGTCGATGCCCGTGGGCGTCGACTGGGCGAGGTTGTCGATGATCAGGTCGGCCTTGTCCCTGGGCAGCCCGCCCGCGCCGGACAGCATCATGTCGTAGTAGCGCACCAGGTCGGCCGCCGTGCTGATGGTGTTGAACCACAGCCCGTTGGGCCGGGTACCGGTGAGGCCGTAGCGGTCGGCGACCCGGGTGACGATGTCGGTGCCCCCGTTGCGGTCCCAGAACACCTGTGCAGCGCTGTCATCGGAGGAGCGCAGCATCGACTGGAACATCTTCATGTCGGCCGGCGACAGCGGCGGGCCCCGCAGCAGCATGTCGTCGGCGATGAACAGCTTGACCACCGATGCGATCGCGATGCCCCTGCCGTTGCCGTTGGTGACCCGCTGGCCGGTCTATCGGTCCAGCACCACGGCGGTGATGTCGGCGCCCTTGGCG
>DATEIG010000179.1:0-3814 GCA_035279185.1 Mycobacterium sp. | reverse complement strand
TTCTTGACCTTCAACACACGCTTGCGCAGCCCGTCGGTCGCCGTGTCCATCAGCCCTTTGGCGCCCTTCTTGACGAGGAAGCCGGGCAGCGGCACGACCGGGTCGACGGTCAACTCGAAGCGGACGTCGGTCTTGTCGCCGTTCGGGGTCAACGTGTAGCGACCCTCCTGCGCCCGTTGCTGTTTCGAGCTCACCAGCGTCCAACTGACGCCGTCGTCGTGGACGGTGTAGTCGAGTACCTGCTCGTCGCTGACACCGACGATCTTCACGACCTGACGCGACTTCGCGGGACGGCCTTCGTCGTCGCGCTCGAGCACCTCGACCTTCTGATGTGCCGACGACCATTCGGTCAGCGACTCCAGGTCGACCAGGACGCTCATGATCTCGTCGGGCGTCGCCTCGATGGTGACGTCGCGCGCTTCGGTGATGGCCATGCAACCACGATGCCCACCACCGCCGATCGCGAAACCTGCGGAACTAGCCCTTCTTGACCTTCATCACCTGTTTGCGAAGTCCGTCGGTGGCCGATTCCAGCCCACCCTTGATCGCCCGCTTCACCACGAAGCCGGGAACCGGCACCGCCAGGTCGACGGTGAGGTCGAACTTGACCCGCGTCTTGTCACCGTCGGGCGTCAGCGTGTACTTCGCGCTCTGTGCTTTCAACTGGCTCGAACTCACCAGAGTCCACCCCGCGGAGTTGTCCGTCCAGGTGTACTGGACGACCTGCTCGTCTGTGATGCCCATCGTCTTCAGCTTGAGTCTCACCTGACCGGGCCTGCCGTTGTCGTCGGTGTCCAGGATCTCGGCACCCTGATGTTGCGAGGACCAGTCCGGCGCCGACTCGACGTCGGCGATGACGTCGAGGATCTCCTCCGGCGTCGCGTCGATGACGACCTCACGGGAATCGCTGATAGCCATGGAAGTGACCTTATGCCCAGCGACCTACTGTCCGGGCGGTATCAGCATCGACTGCCAGCTCTTGTTCGCTGGGTGCGCGAGGTCGGCCTGCGTGTAGCGGTTGCCGTCGGGCCCGACGTACTCACCCGTCGCGGGGTCGTACGGCGCGAACGCCACGGGCGCGGTGTCCGGCGCCGGCGCGGGGGGCGCCGCACCCGGTGGGATCGCGGCCCCGGTGCCTGCGGGCGGTGGCAGCCGGGGATCCTGCCCGGGGGCGTACTGCGGGACGCCCTGCCCGGACAGCGTCGCGTTCGGGTCGCCCTTCCAGTTGTAGCCGTCGTTGAGCGGTACGTAGGGCTCGTCGCTCT
Source organism: Mycobacterium sp. (assembly GCA_035279185.1). Classification (GTDB taxonomy): domain Bacteria; phylum Actinomycetota; class Actinomycetes; order Mycobacteriales; family Mycobacteriaceae; genus Mycobacterium. The sequence goes on along the minus strand of DATEIG010000179.1, from coordinate 2,549 downwards.
CGCATTGCTCGACGGTGGCCGCCCGCTTGGCGGGGTTGGTCTCGCACGGGATGTTGCGCACCCCACGGACATTCAGATCCGAGTCCTGCGGCACCCGGCAGTACAGCTCACCCGCGGGCCGCTCGGGGTAGTCGACCTCGGACGGTGACCGCTGCTGCTGCACCGGCAGAAATCCGGTGTTGCACGGCGGCGGCAGGTTGAGGTTCAGGTTGAAGTCGAGGTAGACGCCCTTGTAGTCCTGCTTGGTGTTCGCGTTGGCGGCGACGATCGCCGACATCACCGCCGTGCCCTGGGGGAAGAGCACGAGCAGCTGTTCGATGTCGGCGCGATAGATCACCGCGATCTCGCCGAGGCTCACCAGGTTGGCGAGCAACACCGGCAGGGCCGGAGCGACGCGGTTGAACAGGGCTGTGCCCTCGTCGAGGGTCGGGCCGCCGACGTTGAGCAGATCGGAGAATGCGGTGTTCTGCGCTTTGAACTGGCCGGTGATCGACGCCAGGCGGTCCGCCCAGGTCTGGATCGAATCCACTGTCTGCACTTGGGAATTCAGCACCGGTGGCGACTGGTCGATCAGCTGGGTGATCGCATCCCGGTTCTTGCCCGCCTCGATCGCCAGCGAGGTCGATCCGTCGACGATGCGCGACAGTTCAGGTCCGAGCCCCGAGACGGCCCTGTCCGCTTCGTCCACAACGGTTTTGAGGTTGTCCCGAGGGATCGCCTGCAGCGCCCTGTTGGTGGCATCGAGCAGTCCGCCGATGTCCGGCGGGATCTGGGTCCGGCCCGCCGGGATGACATCGCCGTCGCGCAGCGGCGCGGCGGTGTCCCCGGACTTCGCTGTCAGCTCGACGAACTGTTCGCCGACGGCCGACCGGCTGTGCACGGCGGCCGTGACATCGCCCGGAATCTTGGTCGAGGAGTTGAGCTTCAGCACCGCGCGCACGCCGGTCTCGGTCACGTCGATGGAGGTGACCCTGCCGATCTCCGACCCGCGGTAGGTCACAACCGAGGTCGGATACAGGCCTCCGGACGCAGGAAGTTCGAGTGAAACGTTGTAGCGCCCGATCCCGAGCAGCGCAGGCACGTTGACGAAGCCGAACGCCATGACGCCGACCGAGACGACGGTCACCGTCGCGAGGACGGCCAGCTGTATCCACAGTTTGCGGGGCAGTCGCACCATGTCAGTACGCTCCCCACCGGTACGGAGCGATGAGCGGGTTGCCCGCGGTGTAGGGACTCGGCATCTGCCCGATCGTGCGGCCCCACTGCATCTCGAGCTCGGTGAGGTTGCCTTCCCACCTGGTCCCGGTGAACAGGCCAGCGTCCAGCCTGCTCAGCGTGAGGTCGATGACGAGCGTGATGTTGGCGAAGTCACCCCGAAACCAGTTGGGAATGGTGCTCTTCGGCCAGGGATAGGTCGACAGGAAGTCCAGGCCTTTGGTCAACGCGGGACCGGCGTTCGCGAGCTCGCGCAGCGTCGGCGCCAGGTTTCTGAGGTTGGAGACGAACGATTCCTTGGTCTGGTTGATGGTGTCGGTGGCGATGGCGCTGAACTTGCCGAGCGCGTCGACGGCATCCGCGATCTTCTGGCGCGAGTCGGCCAGTACGCCCAACGCCTGCGGGATCGTGGTGAGCGCCTTGTCGACCACCGGGTCACTGGCGGCGACCTGACCGACGAGCGCGTTGAGATTCTCAGTCGCGGTGATGATGTCGTTCGTCTGGTCGTTCAGCTGCGCGATGAACGTGTCGAGCTCGGTCAGGAGGCTCCGCAGATCGGCCTCGCGACCCTGCATCGCCTTGGCGAACGACTGGTTGATCTCCTGCAGCTGGCCCAGTCCGCCGCCGTTGAGCAGGATGGACACCGACGCCAACGTCTGCTCGGTGGTCGGGTACGTGCTCGCCGACGACAGCGGAATGACCGAACCGTTCTGCAGTTGACCCTGCGGCGGTTGATCGGTCGGCGGCGCCAGTTCGATGTGCATGCCGCCGAGCAGGCTCGTGGTGCCGACCTTGGCGGTGCTGTTGGCGGGCAGATGCACGTCGCCGTTGATCCGCATGGTCACCAGCGCGTGCCAGTCCTGCACCTCGATCTTGGTGACGTTGCCGACGTTGACGTCGGCGACCCGCACCCGGGTGTTCTGCTGGATCGTCACCACGTCGGGCAGCTGTGCCTGGACGACGTAGGAGCCGTCATCGCTGCCCTCGGTGCCCGGCAGAGTGAGCGAGTTGAGGCCGCGCCACTCGCCGCAGCCCGGGATCAGCAGCAGGCATGCGGTGACCAGTGCGGCGAACAGGGTGCGCGTCACGGCGTGCCCTCGGCTGGCAGGGGCGGCGGCGCGGGCTCCTGCGTCGGGGGCACCATCAAGCCTTCAAGCCCCTGACCTGCGTCGGTGGGGATCGGCGGCAGATGCGGGTTGAGGCGGTCTTCGCTGTAGGTGATCTCGTTGGGACGTGCGGACGCGCCCACGAACGGGTTCACCCCGAACGGGAACGTGTTGTACTGGCGGTTCTTGATGATCGGCGCCAGATACTGCACGCACAGTTTCGCGGAC
>DATEIG010000178.1:0-2089 GCA_035279185.1 Mycobacterium sp. | reverse complement strand
GGGCTTGAGCCACCGGGCGGCCAGCTCGACGATCGCATTGATGACGGTCATTCCGTCCGGGCCGCCGAACAGAGCGTGCGGTGGATCATGGTGCGCCGCTTCGAGTTCGAGGGTCGCACCGTCCGGGATGTAGGGCGGGTTGGCGACGAGGAGATCGACTTGGCCGTCGAGTCCGGGGAGCAGGACGGGGTCGGTGACATCCGCACACAGCAGTTCGACACGAGAGCCCACGAGGTTTCGGCGTGCGTAGGCGAGGGCTTCGACGGAGTCGTCGACGGCGATGACGCGGGCGTCGGGCCAGAACTTCGACAACGCCAGTGCGAGCGCGGCCGAACCGGTGCACAGGTCGACGATCAGCGGTTGCGGCGGCAGGGGTTGCGCCGACGCCCACTCGAGCAGTCCTTCGGTTTCGGGGCGCGGGATGAAGACACCGGGGCCGACCGAGACGGTCACCGGCCCGAGGGGGGCTGTTCCGATGATGTGCTGCAACGGAATTCGGCGCGCACGAGCGGAGATGAGATCGGCGTAGCGGCCGCAGAAGTCGTCGTCGACCTCATCAAGCACCACAAGTCGGCCCCGACTGGTACCCGCCGCGTGTGCAGCGAGCTCCTCGGCGTCGGACCTCGGTGACGCGACACCCGCCTCGGCAAGCGCGGCCGCCGCGTGCTCGATCTCGCGTCGCAGCCGCGCGGTTGCGGTCATGCCTGCTGCAGCCGCGTCTGCTTGTCGGCGCCGGCCAGCGCGTCGAACAGCGGGTCCAGGTCCCCATCGAGCACCTGGTCGAGATTGTGTGCCTTGAAGTTGATCCGGTGGTCGGCGATGCGGTTCTCCGGGAAGTTGTAGGTCCGGATCCGCTCGCTGCGGTCGACGGTGCGAATCTGGCTCGCCCGATCAGCCGAGGCGTCGGCCTGCGCCTGTTCTTCGGCCAGCGCCTGCAACCGCGCGGCGAGCACCTGCATCGCGCGGATCTTGTTCTGCAGCTGGCTGCGTTCGTTCTGGCACGTGACGACGATGCCGGTGGGCAGATGTGTGATGCGAACCGCGGAGTCGGTGGTGTTGACGCCCTGGCCGCCCTTGCCCGACGACCGGTAGACGTCGATGCGCAGATCGGACTCGTCGATCTGCACCTCCTCGACCTCTTCGGGTTCCGGGTAGACGAGGACGCCCGCCGCCGAGGTGTGGACGCGGCCCTGTGATTCGGTGACCGGCACCCGCTGTACGCGGTGTACGCCGCCTTCGAACTTGAGCCGGGACCAGACGCCGTCGGCCGAGTCGCCCTTGCTCCTGATCGACAGTGTGGCGTCCTTGTAGCCGCCGAGATCCGACGTCGTCTCGTCGAGCATGGTCACCGACCAGCCGTGCCGCTCGGCGTAGCGGATGTACATCCGGGCGAGGTCGGCGGCGAACAGCGCGGACTCCTCACCGCCCTCCCCCGATTTCACCTCGAGCACGATGTCGTCGGCGTCGTGCGGATCGCGAGGCGCGAGCAAGTCGGTCAGATGGTTGTCGAGTTCGTCGACGGTCGAGGTCAGTTCTTCGACCTCGGAGGCGAACGAATCGTCGTCGGCGGCCAGCTCGCGGGCGGCTTCGAGGTCACCGCGGGCCGCCTCCAGCTTGCGATAGGTCGCAACGATCGGCGCCAACTGCGCGAACCGCCTGCCCACTTTGCGGGCCTTGCCCGCATCGGAGTGCAGGTCGGGATCGGACAGCTGACGCTCGAGGTCGGCGTGCTCGGTGAGGATGGCGTCGATTGCCGGCGCGGTGTCCGTCATATCGCCCTCCTATGCCCGATTGCTCGCCAAACGTGAAGCGACGCCCGGCCTGCGCTTGCGCGGCAGAACGGGCGTCGTTCAGCTAGCTATTTGTCGCCTGCACCCTTGTCGGCACCGGCCTTGCGCTTCCCGTAGCGCTTCTCGAAGCGGGCAACGCGGCCGCCGCTGTCGAGAATCTTCTGCTTGCCCGTGTAGAACGGGTGGCACTGCGAGCAGACCTCGACGTGGATCTGGCCGCTCTTCTTGGTGCTGCGCGTCGTGAACGTGGCACCGCAACCGCAGTGCACGGTGGTCTCGACGTAGTCAGGGTGAATGCC
>DATEIG010000177.1:0-6864 GCA_035279185.1 Mycobacterium sp. | reverse complement strand
CGTGCTCCCAGGTGTAGGCGATCCCGCCGAAGACCTGAGTGGCCCCCTCCGGCACGCGGCGCAGTGAGTCGACGGCCCAGAACACGGCGAGTGCCACCAGCGGTTCGGCGTCGGGATGGGCCAGCTCGCACGCGTCGACGGCGCGGTTCACCAGCGCCCGAGCGACCTCGATCGCCGAGCGCTGATCGACCAGGCGGTGCTTGATCGCCTGGCGGGCCCCGATGGGCCGTCCGAAGGTCACGCGCATCTTGGCGTACTCGACCGCGGCATCGTTTGCCGCAGAGGCGATTCCGATCAGCTCCGCCACTGTCGCGAGTCGCTCTCTGCTGACCGCGTCGCGATGCAGGCGTACGGCGGACTCTCCAGATGCCAACGCGTGCAACGGCGCACGGTCCAACTCAACGGTCGCGGCGGGACTGTGATCGAGCGGTTGCTCCGGCTGCACCCGCACGCCGAGGCCTGCGGTGTCGACGGTCCCGAGGACGGCCTCCTTTTCGCGGCGGGCGATGACGAGCAGTCTGTCCGCCACCGCGGCGAACGGAACCACCGGCCAGCGACCGGTGACCTCGTCGTCGTGTATTTCGGCATCGACGTCACCGAGGATGACCGCGACGCCGTCGGTGGTGCGCTGCTCGCACCAGTTCGCCGCCGCGCAGGCTGCCAGGGGCACGGGAAGCGCTGCGGCTCCGGAAGCCTCCGCGAGAACGCACAGTTCGCGAAGGCCACCTCCGCCGCCGCCGTTCGATTCGTCCACGAGCACGTCCGGCCAGCCCAGGTCGACGATCGTCTTCCACAGGTTCTCGTCGTAGGCCGGACCCGTCGCGTCGAGAAGCGCGCGCGTGCGTCCGACTGTCCATGTCCTGGCGAGTATGTCGTCTGCTGTCGCACGAAGCTCAGCCAGTTCCGCTGCGACATCGGCGATCTCGTGCAGGGACGGTTCCGGTTCAGGGGTCACGGGGCAGCCCCAGCAGTCTCTCGGCGACGACGTTGCGCTGAATCTCCGACGTGCCCGCTCCGAAGGTGGCGGCGCGCATCAACAGGTAACTCTTGGCCACGTTGCCCTGCTTCGCGGTGGACGGCGACCCTCGTTCCAGAACTCCTGTGCTGCCTGCCAGGTCGAGGCCGAAGGTGGCCATCGCCTGGTCGACCTCGGAGGTGAGCAGTTTGGCCAGGGACGCCTCGGGGCCCGGGCTGACGCCGCGCACGCCCGCGGCCGTGGCCTGCGCGGCGATCTGCCGAAGCGCCTCCACCTGGGCGGTGAAGCGCACCAAGTGGTCGACGATGTAGTCATCGTCGAAGCCGTTGGTGCTCGACTGGTTCGCCTCCTTCGCCATGTCCACGAGGATGCGTAGGCGGCGCTCGATGCGGTGGGTGCGGCTTTGGCCGACGCGCTCGTAGCCGAGCGTCGACTTGGCGACTCGCCATCCGCCGTGCAGCGGACCAAGCACGTTGCCGATCGGAACCCGTACGTGGTCGAAGAAGACCTCGCTGAACTCGGCGTCGCCCGAGATCTGACGGATCGGCCGGACGTCGATGCCGTCGGTGTCGAGGTCGGCGAGGATGTAGCTGATCCCGTCGCGCCGCGCCGCATTCGGGTCGGTGCGCGCCAGCAGATAGATGCGGTTGGCGTAGTGCGCCTTCGAGGTCCACACTTTCTGGCCGGTGATGACGAGTTCGTCGCCGTCGATCGTCGCCTGGGTGGTGAGCGAGGCGAGGTCGCTGCCCGCCCCCGGTTCGCTGAACCCCTGACACCAGACGTCCTCGGCCGACAGGATGCGCGGCAGATAGTAGGCACGTTGGTCGTCGGTGCCCCACTGGATGATCGTGGGCCCGAGCTGATTGATCGCGCTGCGGTTGATCGGCTCCGGGGCGCGCGCGGCCGCCAACTCGGCGTTGAAGATCAGTTGTTGGACCGGGGTGGCGGCGCGGCCGCCGAACTCGACGGGCCAGGAGATGGCGGCCAGGCCTGCGTCGTGAAGACGCCGTTGCCAGAGCCTCATGCGATCCAGCCGATCCCTCTCGGTGCTGCCCGCCGAACGGATGTCGGGTGTCAGGGCCGAGGCGAGGAAGGCGCTCACCTCGTCGCGGAACTCGCGGTCGCCCGTGGTGAGCGGCACGCCGTAGTCGCGCTCGGTCACGTTCAGCCCCGTGCCGCGGCCGCGTCCGCGAGCCAGCCGGCGATCATCCCGTAGACGGCCTCGACCGCTTGTTTCGCGGCGTCGGCATCGGCTTCGGAAGGGCCGAGGGGGTCGTAGTCCACGTCGAAGGTGATCGCTGAGCCGGAGTCCGCGGCGTCGACGCTGACGAGGGCTTCGAACCGCGCCACGGGCAGGGGGATGTCAGCGATCGAGTAGCCGAGCCGCCTGGCCTCGTGATCCAGCAGCGTCAGCGTCTCGACGGCGGGGCGCTCACCGCTGCCGTAGATCGACCGGCTCATCCCGATGCCCTCGCCCTCGACTTCGACCCGCCCGGCGACGGGGATCCAGCTGACGTCGGCGAAGTCGGCGAGCAGCGCCCAGACGGTCTCGACCGGTGCGTCGACCTCTTTGAGGATCGCGATGCGAGGCATGGGCAGACATTAGCAGCCTGGTGAACAGTTAATCGGATAGTGTTCTTGTGTACATCTCGGCGGTGGCGGTGAAAGGTGTGTGGCGTGGCTGACGACGCGGGTGCCGACGACCGATTCACCGTCGACGAGGACTGGGTGCGCTACGAGGTGGTCGAACCGCACATCGCCGTCATCACCATCAACCGGCCGGATCGACGCAACGCGATCCTGTCGCCGGACATGCACTCACTGTTCAAGGACCGGCTGGATCGCGCCGAGGGCGACGACGACGTGAAGGTCGTCGTGCTGAAGGCCGCGGGCAAGGACTTCTCCAGCGGTGACGACGTCCGCCGCCTGCCCGTCGAAGAGGCCGGACTGACCAAAGGCAAGCGCCTGCCGCAGACGGCGCGACTGGGCAATGCCCGGCGACTGCACCGTCACCTGACGAATTGGCTGGAATTCCCCAAGACGGTCATCGCCGCATGCCAGGGCGCCACGCTCGGGGCCGGCATGAATCTGGCGCTCGCGGCGGACATCCTCGTCGTCGCGGACGACATGTATCTGGCTCGTCCCCAGGCGAGGATCGGGTTCGCGGGGTTCTCGACCGCGATGCCCCTCGCCCTGCTCAAGATGGGGCCCAACCGCGGGTACGAGGCCATGATCACCGGGCGCAAGGTGCGCGCCGGCGAACTGAGGGAATGGGGTGTGGCGGCGTCGGTGGTGCCCGCGGACGGTCTGCACGACGAGGCGATGCGCTACGCGCGCGCGATCGCCCACCACTCCGCCGACGGGCTGATGATCGGCAAGCACGCCCTGATCACGTTCTGGAACGCCGTCGGAATGGCACAGTTCGCCGACTATGTGCCGATGGCGCACAGCGTGTTCACGAACCTCTCCTGGCGCGAGGACGAGTTCAACTTCATGAAGGAGCGCTCGCAGCGGGGCGGTCGGGAGGCGTTGGCCGAACTCGAGCGGCGCTACGCGGAGTGGGGTTTCGAATAATCAGCTATACAGAAACTGTGCATCTGTTCTGTATGCTGGGGGCAAGCCTGTGAGCGAGGAGTGACGAATGGGTGTTCTCGACGGCCGTAAGGCCCTGGTGACCGGTGCGGGCCGCGGTATCGGCGCCGCCGTTGCGAAGGGTCTGGCAGCCGAAGGCGCAACGGTGATGGTGTCCGACGCGGGCGTTGCCGTCGACGGCAGCGGGCACGACGTGGGACCCGCCGAGGCCGTTGCGGCGGAGATCAGCGAACACGGCGGCAAGGCGTTTCCGGACGCCACCGACATCACGGACTTCGGGGCGTGCGAGGAGTTGATCAGCCGTGCGGCGTCGACCCTCGGCGGGTTCGACATCATGGTCAACGCCGCGGGCATCCTCCGCGACGGCATGGTCTTCAAGATGAGCGAGCAGGACTTCGACTCCGTCGTCGCAGTGCATCTGAAGGGCACGTTCAACCTGACCCGGCACGCCGCGGCCTGGTGGCGGGAGAACCGCGGCGGGCAGTACCGGCTCATCAACTTCACGTCGATGTCCGGCCTGCAGGGCGCGCCCAGTCAACCGAACTACGCGGCCGCGAAGATGGGCATTGTCGGCCTGACGTTCTCGTGTGCGAATGCGCTCAAAGGCTACGGAGTGCGGTCCAACGCGATCGCACCCATCGCAGGCACGCGAATGACCCAGGGCATCAAGGGCGGCGGCAGCATGGACTACTCGGCGGAGAACAAGCGCCTCGCCCCCGAGAACGTGGTGCCGCCGGTCGTGTATCTCGCCAGCGAGCAGTCCGAATGGCTCAACCGCCGGGTGATCTTCGCCGGCAACGGCCGAATCAGCTTGATGTCCAATCCCGTTGTCGAACGCGAGATCGTGTCGGCGTCGGGGACCTGGGACATTCCGACCGCCTTCACCGAGATCGAGACGTCGTTCAAGGAGGCCGTGCTGTACCCGAACATCTTCGACAAGCCACCCGCAGGCTGAGGCCTGGAAAGGCAAGTGCGATGACCGCGATCGACGACGCCCCCGACTCGGATGCGGGTGGAAAGGTGCCGCCGCAGTACGCGTGCGGCGAGACGTTCGTACCGAAGGCCCGCTACATCGATCCGGACTTCCTCCGGCTGGAATTGGACCGGCTGTTCACCACCGTGTGGCAGACCGCGTGCCGTGAGGAGGAGATCCCCGACCCCGGATGCTTCTACGAGTACACCATCGGACGCCAGTCCATCATGGTGGTGCGTCAGAAGGACGGCGGGATCAAGGCTTTCTACAACGCGTGCACCCATCGCGGAATGAAGGTGGTCCGGGGATCCGGCTGCGCCGTCGACGGAGACCTGCGCTGCCCGTTCCACGGCTGGCGGTTCGGGTTCGACGGCCGCTCGTCGTTCGTTCCGTCGCGCGACGAGTTCCTCAACCGACCACGCGAGCAGTGGTCGCTGCGTCAGGTGTCCGTGGGCACCTGGGGCGGCTGGGTCTTCATCAGCATGGCGGACGATCCGCCCGACCTGCTCGAGTGGCTCGACCCCCTGCCGACTGCACTGGCCCCATTCCGGCTGCAGGACATGCGTTTTCGCTGGCGCAAGCGAACCCCGCTGGCGGCGAACTACAAGACGGTGATCGACGCCTTCATCGAGGGCTATCACACGCCGGGCACGCACCCGCAGACACTACGGGCGACCCAGGGGCCTCGGCCGTCGACCGAACCGGCACCGCCGCAGGAGTTCGTCTACGCGCCCTACACACCAACCATCCCGTACCGCAACCACTCCCGCTTCATCTACACCGCGCGGCCGGACAGCGGCGACCGCGACAGCGCGCGAAAGGAGCAGGCAGCGCGGCCCGAGGTCTTCGCCAACTCGATGCAGTACAACTATCTCGAGGTGGGCTCACTGGTGACTGAGCGCGACTACCGCGCCGCCAAGCAGCTGGCCACGATGGAGCCCAGCGACATCCCGCCGTTCGTGCTGTACCACCGGATGTGCGAGGAGTTGGCACTCGCGGAGGGCGTGGACTATCCGACGATGACGATGGAGGAGTACTTCGCAGGCAACGGCGACTGGCACGTGTTCCCCACGCTGGTGATCCTCGTCGAGAAGTCGTGCGTGCTCGGATATCGCATGCTGCCCGATGCCGAAGACCCCAATCGCTGCATCTTCGAGATGTTCTCCCTGGAACACTTCGCGCCCGGTGAGGTTCCCGAGACGAGTTGGCTGGAAGTCGAGCGGTGGCAGGACCACGACGGGTGGGGGGAGCTGCCCACCCAGGACCTGATGAACATCGATGCCATCCACGCGGGCATGCACTCGCGGGGGTTCGAGGGGCTGTGGCTGAACACGGCGCAGGAGATGTCCATCCGCAACGAGCACGCGATCGCCGACCGCTTCCTCTTCGGGGTGGACGACGGTGTCGGCGGCGATGGCTGACGCGTCCAGCGGACGCCCGTTGCCTGCACTCACCACGAGCAACCGCGGCTACTGGACCTCCGGCGCCGATGAGGTGTGGCGGATGCAACGCTGCCCCGCCTGCGCACGCCTGATCCATCCGCCGACGCTGCGGTGCCAATTCGATCATGCTGTGCCCGAGTGGGTTCCGTTGTCCGGTCGCGGGACCGTCGAATCGTGGACCGTCAACCACCACCCGTTCTTTCCGGGGATGGCGACGCCGTACGTGGTCGCGTTCGTCAACCCGGTGGAGGACCCGCGAGCGCGGGTGCTGACGAACCTCGTCGACGTCGACATCGAGCACCTCTCCGTCGGGATGCCGGTGCGGGTGACGTTCGAGGTGGGGTCGGACGGGATGGACGACGACGTGTACCTGCCGCTGTTCACCCCGGAGCGCTGATGGCGGGCCGACTGACGGACGACGTGATCATCAGCGGCATAGGTCAATCGGACATCGGCAGACGTCTCGGCCGTGATCCGCTGGAGCTCACGGTCGACGCGTGTGTGGCCGCTGTGGAGGACGCCGGGCTCACGCTCGCCGACATCGACGGGCTGACCACCTATCCCGGCGCATCGATGGCGGGTAAGGGCTTCTCCGGGGCCGGGTTGCGAGAACTGCATGATGCGTTGGGGATTCGGCCGAATTGGGTTGCCGGCGGCGTCGAGTACCCGGGCCAGCTCGGGGCGGTCGTCGACGCGATGCTCGCGGTCGCGGGCGGGATGGCCGACCACGTGCTGTGCTGGCGCAGCATCTGGGAAGGCACCGCTCAGGGTACGGACCGGCGGCGCGGATACGGGGTGGCGGCGGGCTCGCGGGCCACCGGGCAACTGGGCTGGCAGCTGCCGTACGGCGCATCGGCGGCCAATCTCGCCGCGCTGCAGAT
>DATEIG010000176.1:0-3779 GCA_035279185.1 Mycobacterium sp. | reverse complement strand
CCGAACTTCAGCGCATCGTCGAGCCGCACCAGGTCCTTGACCGGGAACGGATACGTGAGCGAGACCTCGCCGGGTTCGGTGACGCCGGAGATTCGACCGCTGGACGTGACGACGAAGCCGCGCTCGAGTTCGCCGTGTTCGCGTTCGACGATTTCACCACTTGCCACTTGCGCCGCCTCCGATCGTCAACGGGTGGTCGTGCCCATGCGACTCCGGTTCGTCGGACGCCCACAGAATCGGCTCGTGGGTCCATTCGGAATCAGACATCTTGTAGGTCGCCGGGTGCGGGCCCTTGCGGTTCTTGCCCACGCCGTAGATCAGCGCGACCAAGATCAGCAGGATTACCAGCGGCACCCCGCCCAACAGCGAATGTGCAAGTGCGGTGCTCACGCGCAAACCTTATCGCGACGGGTGATCAGGCCGCGCCCTCACCCAGATATCTCATCCACGCCGGGTCGAGTTCCTTGACCGTCGACAGCAGTCGCCAGTGCTGACCCTTGGGTCGCGCAGGGATCGACCGCAGCGTCCAGCCCAGCTCGGTCAGCAGCCGGTCGGCCTTGCGGTGGTTGCAGGTCGAGCAGGCGGCCACGCAGTTCTCCCACGTGTGGTCGCCGCCCCGACTGCGCGGTACCACGTGGTCGACGGTGTCGGCCTTGCTGCCGCAGTACGCGCAGCGGAACCGGTCGCGGTGCATGAGCGCGGCCCGCGTCATCGGGATGCGGGCCCGGTAGGGCACCCGTACGTAGGACCGCAGCCGGATCACCGACGGCACCGTGACCGACCGCGAAGCGGAGTGGATCACCGGCCCCGACGGGTCGGCATGCACGACGTCGGCCTTGCCGCACATCAGCATGACGACGGCCCGGCGCATGGGCAGCGCCGTCAGCGGCTCGTACGTCGAATTCAGCAGCAGCACGCGGCGACGACCCCAGATCGAGGCTTCGCGGACAGGCGGTCGGGTCTCGACGCTGTGCAGCAACGTCGCGGTGGGGGCATCTGGGGACAGGCTCGCGGCGACCTCGGTGTGCCGGTGTCCAGCCAATCGAGGCCGGCTCTTCTTGCGATGCGCCATTCGTCCTCCGACCGACAGTCCACCATGGATTTGCCTCTATCGCACTACTAAATCCTTCGTGTCTCCTGGTCAGCCGAATGAACTTCGCGTGACATCACCGGCTCACACCCCGCATCGGGCGAGAGGGAACAATGGGTGGCGTGACGCAGCCGCAGCGATCCTTCTACGACGAAGTCGGTGGCCACGACACCTTCAATGCGATCGTGTCGAGGTTCTATGAGTTGGTCCGCGAGGACGAGATCCTGCTTCCGCTGTATCCACCGGAGGATCTCGAGGCCGCCGAGGTGCGGCTGCGCATGTTCCTCGAGCAGTACTGGGGCGGCCCACGCACCTACTCCGACCAGCGCGGTCACCCGCGGCTGCGGATGCGGCACAGCCCATTCAAGATCGGGTTCATCGAGCGCGACGCCTGGCTGCGGTGCATGCACACCGCGGTGGCCTCGATCGACTCGGAGACTCTCGACGACGCGCACCGCAAGCAACTGCTCGACTACCTGGAGATGGCTGCCCACTCGATGGTGAATTCGCCGTTCTGATGACGACGTCCAACGACCGGCCGTGGTGGTCGCATGCGGTGTTCTACCAGGTCTATCCGCGCTCGTTCAGCGACGCGAACGGCGACGGCGTCGGTGACCTCGACGGCGTCGCCGCGCGGCTCGACCACCTGCAGACGCTGGGCATCGACGCCATCTGGCTGAACCCGGTGATGGTCTCGCCGATGGCCGACCACGGCTACGACGTGTCCGACCCCCGCGATGTCGACCCGCTGTTCGGCGGGATGGCCGCGCTCGATCGACTGGTCGACGCCGCCCACGCGCGGGGCATCAAGGTGACGATGGACCTGGTGCCCAACCACACCAGCTCGGCGCATCCGTGGTTCCAGGCGGCGCTCGCCGCGGGGCCCGGCACCGAAGCGCGGCAGCGCTACATCTTCCGCGACGGCACCGGCCCGGGCGGCATCCACCCGCCCAACAACTGGGTGTCGATCTTCGGCGGACCGGCGTGGACCCGTATCACCGAGCCGGACGGCAACCTCGGCCAGTGGTACCTGCATCTGTTCGACGCCGAGCAGCCCGACCTCAACTGGGAGAACCGCGAGGTCTACGACGACCTCGAGAAGACGCTGCGGTTCTGGTTGGAGCGCGGCGTCGACGGGTTCCGCATCGACGTCGCACACGGCATGGCCAAGCCACCGGGGCTACCCGACATGGAGCACCTCGAGGGCGAGATGCTGCTCGCCGACATGGACGACGACCCTCGGTTCAACCACGACGGCGTCCACGACATCCACCGTCACATCCGCACCGTGCTCAACGACTATCCGCAGGCCGTCGCGATCGGCGAGGTGTGGGTGTACGACAACGAGCAGTTCTCGCGGTACATCCGCCCCGACGAGTTGCACCTCGGCTTCAACTTCCGGCTGCTGCGCGCCGAATTCGACGCGGCCGACATCCGCGGCGCGATCGAGAACTCGCTGGCGGCCGCCGCGCTCGAGGATGCGACGCCGACGTGGACGCTGTCGAACCACGACGTCGACCGCGACGTCACCCGCTACGGCGGAGGTGACGTCGGCCTGGCCCGCGCATGGGCGATGGCGCTCGTCATGCTGGCGCTGCCCGGTGCGGTGTTCATCTACAACGGCGAGGAACTGGGCCTGGCGAACGTCGAGCTGCCCGATGAGGCGCTGCGCGATCCGGTGTGGGAGCGGTCCGGGCACACCCGTCGCGGCCGCGACGGCGCACGGGTGCCGATGCCGTGGGAGGGCGAGGCTCCCCCGTTCGGCTTCTCGACGAACCCCGACACGTGGCTGCCGCTTCCGACGGAGTGGGCGGCACTGACGGTCGAGAAGCAGTTGGCGGATGCGGGCTCGACGCTGAGGTTCTATCGCAGGGCGCTGCGATTGCGGGCTGCGCGAACGGAATTCGACGGCAGGGCCGTTGAGTGGCTGGACTCGCCTGCTGACACGCTGGTGTATCGGGTGGTCGGCGGCGGCCTGGTGTGCGCGTTGAACGCGGGCTCTGAGCCGCTGGAACTGCCCGCCGGTGAATTGCTGTTGGCCAGCGCCGAGCTCGTCGACGGCAAGCTGCCGCCGAACGCCGCCGCCTGGCTGGTCTAGCAGCTCACCATCTCCCCGCGAGCAGACGCAAAAGCACCCCGCAACCCCTGCGCGAAGGTACTTTTGCGTCTGCTCGCGTGCCCTGAAGTATCCACAGTGGCGTCGCCATCCACAGGTCGCGCCTGCGGCGATCACATCGGAGGGGGACCCGCCAGCATCGATGGGTGATGATCGACGAACTGTTCGCCGCCAATGGCGGACTGGCGACGACGCAACAGCTCGAGGCGCTGATGTCTCACAAGACGCTGCGATCGCTTGTGCGGGCAGGAACGATCACTCGAGTTTGGCACGGCGTCTATTCGCAGAGGCCGCCCGACGACCACGGACGACTGGCCGCACTCGATCTCGTCGCCGGCAGACCGATAGTGGCGTGCATGAACACCGCGGCAGACCTGTATGCGTTCAACACGGAACCCGATGACCGTATCCACATACTGGACCCCGGCATTCGCATGCGCCCGAACAAGAACCTGCGGATACACCGGCGGGTTGGGGCACCGTTGGAACGTGTGAGGGGCCGGTTGGCTACGGCACCGGCGTGGCGAATCATTCATGTGCGAGAGCTCGTGGCGCACGCGGACGGTCGAGCCG